>NZ_JBMVJC010000003.1:0-131082 GCF_049893385.1 Streptococcus sp. VTCC 12905
AGTTCGGCTGAATTTCATCAAAATCAGCTTGAATCTATCTGTGTTTTTTATTTACTGGCTAGTTTTTGCCCAGCCTCTTCTTTATCTATTTGATGAACTTTCTTTCAAACGGTAGGTTTTTCTAGGTTTGCGCTTGGGCAAGCGTTCCACTCCAACTTCTTCCACAAAGTCGCCATACTTAGCTAGGAAATTATTGTGGAGGATTTTTTTGTCGGGTGAGATAAGATTGACCAAGTCTGTCGCAGCGTAGATGTTAAAGGGCTGCTGCAGGAGATTGAGAAAGGTTGGATTCCACTTCATCCGTCCCTGAATCCGCTGGATAGAAGTCATGACAATCTCGTAATGGTCAAAGGCAAAATCCTCTGCCGTCAAGACCTGACCCTCATAAGAACACTGCGAAGTCTTGAAATCCACATCGATCACAATCGGCTCCCTGCCATCTGGCCCTGGCTTGACCAGGTCCAAAGCTTGGCTAGGCAGGTAAACCAAGTGGGCAATGGTCATCATCCAGCCCCTAGGATCCCGCTCAGGGTTGGAGACTGTTACGAGTTGCTCTATATGGCTACGGGGCAAATCCAATCCTGCTTCTTTTTTTATCTCACGCTGGCAGGTCTGGTAGGCATCCTCGCCTCTGGCAATAAAACCACCGACCAAGGAGAGTTTGTGTTGACAAGGATGAGTAGCCCGCCGAATCAAGAGGAGCTTTATTCGACCCTGGACAAAACTATAGACCACCATATCAGCCGTAACACTCGGCTTTTCAAAACGTGGCAAATCTTGTTGCATATACCAGATTAAGAACTCTTCTTCCGTCGCATATTTTTCATAATATTCCTTGTCTGATAGACCAGCAGGCCTAGCCATTTTGAGCCACCTGCCCCTCTTTTATAGACTTAGACCATTGGTACCAACCGACCGCACTGTTCAAGGCATAAACCCAGTACATGGCTTGCATGTGAAGAGAAGTCCCCCACCAGAGATAGATAGAGAAGAGATTGGTCGCAATCCAGAAAATCCACTGTTCACGATAAAGATAGGTCATCAAAAATTGACCCGTCCAGTTGGTCCCGTCTGTGATGGAGTCACGGAATGGACGAGCCGAACCAACCGATTGATAAATCAAGCCAAAACTTGCCCAAACCAGTAGAGTGAAGCCCAGCCATTTGATCCAGCCCTTCCAGTCCAACTTACGTGCCTCAAATTCCGTATCCTCCTCTTCCGCTACTCCATTAACACGGGCAGTCAACCAAACATAAAGTCCAACTGGCTGCATGACAATGAAAAAGATAGCTGTCATCACTTCTCCATAAAACATATTTTGATAGGAGAGGGCAAAGTAAATCACACTATTTAGAAGACCAAAAAAGTAGTTACTAGCACGACCTTCCGCCACCATAATCACGCAGACAATACCCGTCCAGGAGGTAAAAAGTCCAACCCAGTCATGATTGGCAGCACCATTGGTAAATTCTAATACAATCGGCACACTAGACAGGGCCAGTAAGTAGCACCATTGAAAGAGCGTCCGCCCTTGAAACAGGTCCGCCATAATTGCCTGCAGGACCCCAAGTAGGCCCAGTTTCCTTGCCCTATTTGCAATTGCAGCCATATTTTCCGGCACCTGCTTCACAGCTGTCTTCATTCCTTCGAATCGTTGGAACAATTGATTCATATCTTCCTCCTAATATTCCTGATAGATGCCATCGATCAACTGAATGGCCTTGGCATAATTTTCTGCATAATCCCCACCGATATAAGTCAACTGGGTTTGCGGGTGATTTTTAACAACCAGTTCTTTCAAATGTTCGGTGAAGGCATTGCGAATGTCAGCGTCAGCCATGGTCATATCCCGAAAACCGTCATCCACATAAGAGCCTGTCGGTAGAACAAAGATAATCAGATCCCATTTTTCATTCTTAACTGTATCACCACAGAGCGAGTGGAAAGAACTGGAAGTTTCGCCGATGTAGTAGTCGTAGTAGGCTTCTGTCACGGTCGCATTGGTATCCGCAATGACCAGACCACGATTGGTATCCGAGTCAATCAGATCTGAGGTCTGGCGATACTGGCCCGTCAAGAGATAGTTGTAGTCCTTGCCTGTCAACTCATCATCACGCACATTAAAGCGTTGTTGGTAGTAGCGAGCATATTCCAGCGAAACAGGACAGGAATAATAACGACCCAAATCCCGCACCAGCGTGGTTTTTCCATTTGAAGCAGAGCCGACCACCAAGACATTCTTAGAAAAATGACGTCGGAAGGGCTTGGCGATGGAATTCCAGTACTTGGCAGGATTTTCTCGAATCAGAGTCGCAGAAATCCCAAAATTTCGCTCCGTGAAGGAAGCCAGATAGCCCCGTGACCGCAATTCCTCTGCATACTCTTTTTCTGAAACGTAGAAAACGAGCTCTTCATCCTCCTTAATCGCCACCAAGGCCTGCAGGGCTTCTAACCAAGGTGTCCACCCTTCTGGATAAGGGGGCATACCTGTCTCATCCAACTTAAAGACGGATACTAAAGGCTCGTCGTTGAAGGTTTCACGGATATAGCGGAAACGCTTCTGCAAACCGAGGCCAATCTGATGTCCTCGGTCCTGGTCATAACCAGAAACGATAACCACCGCTCGATCATTTTCTCGCTTGGCCCGCTGAATCAAATCAATATGACCCTTATGCATGGGTGCAAAAGTTCCAAAGACAACTGCAACTGTTTTTTTCATAGACAACCTTTTTATATTTTTTTATATTTTCTATCATACCTCTTCCCACACAAGCTGTCAAGATGTTTTTATA
Source organism: Streptococcus sp. VTCC 12905 (assembly GCF_049893385.1). Lineage (NCBI taxonomy): Bacteria > Bacillati > Bacillota > Bacilli > Lactobacillales > Streptococcaceae > Streptococcus > Streptococcus sp. VTCC 12905. The sequence goes on from NZ_JBMVJC010000003.1 coordinate 2,793, forward strand.
GTTTTTTATAAAAAGGTTTTATAAAAAGAAACAGGTTACCCCGTTTCTTTACTAACTATTCATTCACACTCTCAAATTTGAGTTGGTTACCTTTGACACCCACTTTCAGAACCATACCTGCTCCAAGATCTTCACGCAAAAGCATTTCTGCCATCGGGTCTTCCAATTTTGTTTGGAGCAACCGACGAAGAGGGCGAGCACCCATTTCTGGATCGTAGCCTTCTTTGGCCAACAATTTGAGGGCTGATGGTTGGAATTTTAGGAGGATTCCCTTGCTCGCGGCAACCACAATCAATGGCTTCACCATCACTTTGACAACATCCAACATATCGGATTCTGTCAAGCTGTGGAAGACTACCTTTTCATCGATACGGTTGATAAATTCAGGACGATAGGTCTTTTTCAATTCTTCAAAAATGCGTTTCTCCACTTCCTTGTGGTCTTTGGACAGATCAGCCGCACCAAACCCAACGGTCTTGTCATCGCGAAGAGCTGTTGCCCCCAAGTTTGATGTCATGATAATGACTGTATTGGAGAAATCAACCTTACGACCCTTACTATCGGTCAAGACACCGTCATCCAAGACCTGCAAGAGAACATTGAAAATATCTGGATGAGCCTTTTCAACCTCGTCAAAAAGAAGAACAGAATAAGGTTTATTACGAACTTTTTCTGTTAATTCGCCACCTTCTTCATAGCCAACATAGCCTGGAGGCGCTCCATTGAGACGGCTGGCCGCAAATTTCTCCATATACTCAGACATATCAAAACGGATAAGAGCAGATTCATCATCAAAGAGAACCTCTGCCAAGGCTTTAGCAAGCTCAGTCTTACCGACACCAGTTGGTCCTAAGAACATAAAGGAACCAATCGGTCTGCGACCTGTCCGAATCCCCGACTGATTACGGCGGATAGCTCTACTAACGGCAGAAATAGCTTCTTCCTGCCCAATCACACGTTTGTGCAATTCTTTTTCCAGATTCAGGTACTTCTTAGTATCTGATTGGCTGAGCTTGGCTACTGGGATACCTGATAAGCGACTAAGTGTTTCCAAAATGTCATCTTCTGTCACTTCTAAGTCATCGTTTTGACTCAACAGATTCTTTTCTGTAGTCTTGATTAAGAGCTTACTGACAGTCTTGTATTTTCCAGCCATCAAAGCTTTATCAATAGTTGAAAGACCTGTTTCTTCAACCTGCCCTTTCACTCTATTTTGTACCGTTGCACTGGCTTCATCTAACAAGTCAATTGCTGAGTCTGGCAAGTTTTTACTAGTCAGATACCTCTTGGCGTAAGTCACAGCTGTCTCAACAGTCGCATCTCCAATACGGACCCTATGGTATTTTTCAAAAGTCCCTTTAAGCCCGGTCAAAATGGCAATACTGTCCTCAACTGTCGGCTCTTCAATGGTCACTTTGGCAAAACGACGGACCAGGGCAGCATCTTTTTCAATATGCTTTTGGTATTCATCCTGTGTCGTTGCACCAACAGTGCGTAGGGTCCCTCGAGCCAAGGCCGGTTTGAGAATATTGGCAGCATCTAAGGTTGAATCAATTCCCGAACCCGACCCCATAATAGTATGTAATTCATCGATAAAGAGGATAACCTGACCATCTTCTTCAATATCATTGATGATATTATTCATCCGCTCTTCAAAGTCACCACGGAAACGAGTTCCTGCAATAACATTCATCAAATCAAGTTCCAAAACACGCATCTTTGCTAAACTGACAGGAACATTTCCTTCTGCAACACGCTGAGCAAGACCTAATGCTAGTGCTGTTTTTCCAACACCTGCATCGCCAACCAAAACAGGATTGTTCTTCGTTTTACGTGATAGAATTTGAATCATCCGTGAAATTTCAGCATCGCGACCAATAACAGGTTCAATTTTCCCCTCGCGAGCTAAGGCTGTCAAATCTCGTGTATAATCCTCCAATCCACCACTTTGAGCAGTTGGTGGCATGCCCATCATTTGACCTACACTTGCTGTTTTAGCCTTTCCACCTTTCATCACGCTACGGATAGCTTTCAAATCCTCTTTGGTGAACCCTGCACGATACTCTAAGTTTTTACGTAAATCAACAAAACGGAATTCATCTTCTATCTCTTCAAAATGAAAACCTACTTTATCTAGAATTTGACTTGCGGTTGAACGTTTGTCTAACAGCATTGCCTGAAACAAATGCTCGCTTCCTAATTCTTTTGCCTTAACGACTTCTGCAATCTTTCTAGCGAACTGAGCTGTATCGTCTAATCTCTTTGAGGAGGGTAGAATATTAAATTTATCCAATTCTTCACGGTATACTTTTTCTGTAACAACAAAAGTAGCATGTTCGAAATCTGAAATACTCATTGGGTATTCTGCCAAAACAGCACCAGCTACCGTATCGTGATTGATGACAAATGCTAGCAAAATATGCCACGTTTCTAAATGATCGCATGCATATCGTTGGGCAATCAACTGAGCATCTTCAAAAACCCGTTGTAAGCCTGTTGAAATTTTCATGAAAATTAATCCTCTTTCCTATCTAAATGACGGAGTAGTTGCAGCATCATTCGCGCTCGAATTTTATCCGCATCTTTCCCCAAGACATCGTCGGAACCCGTTGCTAAAAACAAATTTCCTTCGCGTTCTGTCATCAAGCCTTCATCAAACAACAATTGTAATATATCAGCAAATACCGTTGTTGATAATTGCTCACCCATATTTTTTATTAGGTCATGTACCAATTCATGTTTGTCCGAGAAGGTAATCCTACCAATACGAATATACCCTCCTCCGCCACGCTTACTTTCTACAATGTAGCCACGGCTTGCAGTAAATCGTGTTTTGATAACATAGTTAATCTGACTCGGAACCACTTCAAATCGACTGGCCAATTCACTCCGACGCAATACAGCAACACTGACTTGATCTAGAATGGCCTTGATATGTTCCTCGATATAATCCGATGTATTTTTCATCACCATAGTATCGCCTCTTTCTTTGATTTTCTTTGACATTCTTTGACCATTATACCGTAAAAATAGATTTTTTTAAAGTAAAAGCAACAGTGTCGATCGTAGTCGATTTTTGAAATTAATCCTAAAATTCTTTATAATAGAAAGAAAAAGGAGCAGACAATGGATTTCAAAACGTATATTCAAGATTTTATTACAATTGACGTGGAGCAGGCCCAAACTTTGCTTTCAGCAAAAGAGGGAGCCATCCTCTTTATCGGACGCGCAACCTGCCCTTACTGCAATCGGTTCGCGCCAAAACTACATAAGGTAGCCAAAGAGGAGCAAGTACCTATTCACTTCCTCGACTCTAGTCAAGCCAGCCCTGAACTCCAAGCCCTACGCGACCACTACCAAGTTCCTACGGTCCCTGGACTCCTCGTCGCAAAAGCAGACGGTGTCCAAGTCCGTTGCGACTCTAGTATGACAGAAAAAGAAATTACAGCGTTTATACAAGATTAAAAGAACGACAAAAGCACCGGCCAGACGACCGGTGCTTTTGTAAGGAGATGTGAAAAATATTAAGGATTGATATTAGTATAGCACATTCAACCTATTCATTCATCAGCCCTAAGACCGATTTTACAAAAAGAACTCCCTGTCGGAAGTTCTTCTATATATGATTATTTACCAAGAGCTGCTGCCATAGTAGCTGCAACTTCTGCTTCAAAGTCGTTTGAAGCTTTCTCGATACCTTCACCCACTTCGAAACGAGCAAATTCTACAACAGAAGCGTTCACTGAGTTCAAGTAAGCTTCAACTGTTTTGCTGTCGTCCATGATGTAAACTTGAGCAAGAAGTGTGTAAGCTTGGTCAACTTGAGTATTGTCCAACATAAAGCGATCCATTTTACCTGGGATGATTTTGTCCCAGATTTTTTCTGGTTTGCCTTCAGCTGTCAATTCTGCTTTGATAGCTTCTTCAGCTGCTGCAATCACTTCGTCAGTCAATTCAGCTTTTGAACCGTATTTCAACAATGGCAATGCTGGTTTGTCAACCATTGCACGGCTTTCGTTGTCTTGTTCGATCTTGTGGTTGATTTTTGCCAACTCATCTTTAACAAATTGCTCATCCAATTCAGTGTAAGAAAGAACAGTTGGTTTCATTGCAGCAATGTGCATTGAGATTTGTTTTGCAAGAGTTTCGTCACCACCATCAACAACTGAGATAACACCGATACGGCCACCATTGTGTTGGTATGCACCAAATGCTTGAGCATCTGTTTTTTCAACCAAAGCAAAGCGACGGAATGAGATTTTCTCACCGATTGTTGCAGTTGCATTTACGTATGCTTCTTCAAGGGTTTCACCTGAAGGCATAGTCAATTTAAGAGCTGCTTCGTTGTCAGCTGGTTTACCTTCTGCAATTACTTTAGCAGTAGTGTTTACCAATTCAACGAATTGAGCGTTTTTCGCAACAAAGTCAGTTTCAGCATTCACTTCAATAACTGCTGCAACGTTACCGTCAACGTAAACACCTGTCAAACCTTCAGCTGCTACACGGTCAGCTTTCTTAGCTGCCTTAGCCATACCTTTTTCACGAAGCAATTCAATCGCTTTTTCGATATCACCTTCAGTTTCAACCAATGCTTTTTTAGCGTCCATAACGCCAGCACCTGATTTTTCACGCAATTCTTTAACGAGAGCTGCTGTAATTTCTGCCATGTCTATTCTCCTTGTTTGTATTTATAAAATAGAGGAGCGGGCTTAGCCCTGCCCCTCTAGGATTGTTTTTGTGTTTGATAAATGATGTAGAGTGTACTCAGACTAAAAAGCTAAAATTTAGATAAATCTAACACTTTTCTTAATGCCTTCGTTACTTATTTACCTTCTACAACTTCAACCAATTCTTCGATTGATTCTGTAGATGCTGGCTCAGCTGCCAATTCAGCTTCAACTGCTACAACGCTGTCTTCACCTTGGTTGCCTTCGATGATTGCGTCAGCCATTTTAGCTGTGATCAATTTAACAGCACGGATAGCGTCATCGTTAGCTGGGATGATTACATCAATATCATCTGGATCTGTGTTTGTGTCAACCATCGCTACAACTGGGATACCCAATTTCTTAGCTTCTTTAACAGCGATTTGCTCTTTATGTGGGTCAACAACGAACATTACATCTGGAATGCGTGGCATGTCAGCGATACCGCCCAAGAATTTTTCAAGACGTGCACGTTGTTTGTTCAACAATACTACTTCTTTCTTAGGAAGGACTTCGAAAGTTCCATCTTCTTCCATGCGGTTGATTTCTTTCAAACGAGCGATACGTTTTTGGATTGTACCCCAGTTTGTAAGAGTTCCACCCAACCAACGGTGGTTGATGTAGTATTGACCAGCGCGGATAGCTTCGTCTTTAACAGCTTCAGCAGCTTGTTTTTTAGTACCTACGAACAAGATAACTGCGTCGTTTGCTGCAGCATCACGAATGAAGTCGTATGCTTGGTCAGCCAATTTTACAGTTTGTTGCAAGTCGATAACGTGGATACCGTTACGTTCTGTGAAGATGTACTTAGCCATCTTAGGATTCCAGCGACGAGTTTGGTGACCGAAGTGTACACCAGCCTCAAGAAGTTGTTTCATTGAAATTACTGCCATGAGTATTTCTCCTTTTTGTTTTTTCTCCTCTCCCAAACTTCGACTTGCAACCCAACCTTACGGCAACAGGGTCACAATTGGTTCGAGATGAGTATTTGTTGCTACAGCAACTCTATTATCATACCAAATTTTTTCACTTTTGACAAGGATTTCCACTTGACGTATGGCATTTTTTTCGGTAAAATAGTTTCTGTTATGGCGGTATAGCCAAGTGGTAAGGCACGGCTCTGCAAAAGCTTGATCGTCGGTTCAAATCCGTCTACCGCCTTTCAGTACCTGTATTAACAGGAATTAACCAAACGCAAAGCCCGATTTTTCGGGCTTTTTTGATTTTCCGTCATGATAATTTCGGTTAAGTTTGAAAATAATTTCGGACGAATTTCGGACGAATGCCTTTTAAACAAGACCTTATCTAATAAAAAATGTATAGTCAGACCCTAAATGCAAATAGGGTCTTGTTTATATCCGCAAAAACGGCAATTTTACAAAATATCCGTCACGAAGGCAACAAAAAAAGCCCATAGGATTTTCTCCTAAAGGCTTTCTGCGTCTTATCTTAAACTGGTTTTTTGGAAATTGTATACTTGATTCCATTGATCGAAATTTCAATCCCATCAATGTTGACTTCGATTTTGTCAGACTGACCGACATCCGTGACGGTCTGTTTTACCTCTTGAACCTTAGATGGCTCAGAGGGCTGTTTTTTGAGCAATTCCGTCACTCGTTTTTGAACTGCCTCATATTGACTACCGAGCGACTTTTTACGAGCCTCACCGTTGCCATGATTGCCAGCGATTACCTCTTGAGCCAGTTGGTCAACAGTCTTTTGACTTGCCGTAGTTTTGCCATTGATGACTGCCATAACAGCCTCATATTGATTGCCAAGACTTGCTTTCCGCTGATCTCCGTTTCCGTATTTCCCAGCAAGAGTTTCCTGTACCAATTGGTCAATGGATTTCCCTGCAGTTGAGCTAGATACTGCTGATTGTCCAGAGGGTCGGTAGATGTAGTAATATTTACTACCAGATGAGCGAGCAATATCTAAATAGCCGTCAACTGTAATTCCATTTCTTGCCCAATTACAATGGATAATATTGTTAGAATCTACAAATATTCCTGTATGTCCTCCAGCTCCCGCTGATTGACCTCGCTTGCCCCATATAAAAATATCTCCTCGCTGAGCAGCAAAAACTGAATTTTCTGCAATGAGTTTAAAGCCATTTTTTAGTAGCCAGTCATGCTCATATTCAGTATTTACTGCCCATCCTGCTGAGATAGCTCCAGCCGACAAAAGTGCATAATAAACTGCGCTTGAACAGTCGTAGCTATTTGGACCATTGCGATAATCCATTGAGTAAGTAACTTTTCCTCGTCTAGCTTCCATCCAGGCGATAGCTTGTTCCATATTTAGAGCCATAATTATTCTCCCTTCCAAGCTGAGTTCATAGAATGAACTGCTGCCTCGAGGAAGGTATTCAACTGCTCATCAGTGAAATAAAAATTATACTTAGCTAGTTCATCCCGAACTTTTTCTTTAGCCAATTCTAATTTCTGCTCTCCATGTAATTCGACCTCAGGGTCTTTAGCAAGTTGTTCAACTGCTTGAACTGCATGATTTGCTACAATTTCAAGAGTCCTTACTGCTGCTGCTCCTCCTTTTCGCAAAAGATATTCCTTGACCGTTCTCACGATTACAAGAATGATAATTCCTGTAAATGAAGTTAGTGTAGTTAAAAGCATTTCTTGGATATTCATAATTATACCTCCTTAATAGGTAATTGAGTGAAAATTTCATACATCGTTTGGATTTCTCCATTTCCGCCTAAAACTTGATAACATTCAAATAGTTTGGCAATCTCCCTACGTTCTTCTAAAGTAGTGTAGCCTCTACCGATAGCGTGTTCTAAATCTTTAAATAGAGTATATCGCCGACTTGAGCGACTGCTATTTTTTAAAGTATCCAGTTCAGTTCTTACTTCTTTAATTTCTTCGGCGGTATTCTGTAAAACATCTAAACGATTATTCATGGTAGTTAATTCTTTATTATTATTTGACCCAATTTTAGCAATAGCAATCCCGCCTACAGTCGTCAGGAATGTTCCTGCTACGGGAGCTACGGCACGAATTAAATCAACGAATGAATTTGGCTCAGCGGGCATATATTTATACCTCTTTATTCATTTACAACATTGCTAGCCTCCGCAACTGAGTCGGCTAAAATATCGTCTTCAATTTTATATCGTAATTCCCGAAGTGCATTTTCATCTGCTCGCATAGCCGTACGATGTTTAGCATATAATTCTGCATTATATAATGACTCGTATATAGTAGATACTGCATTGTTATCTGTATTGATGGTAGTCGTTTTGACTAATTTTTCAACTCCATCTTCGATAACAAAAAATTCAGCTACAGTTTGTCTTGTTTTATTGATTTTTAACATATTTTTTCTCCTTTAAATTAAATGTTAACTTGGGTAAGGGTCATTAGTGATATATGTAACTGTTCCAGTCCACACATGATTTCCACCAGTTCCGTTGGTAAACATAATTTTTCCATCAGTTGCAAAATGCAATATAGATGGTACTTTTGAATATATCCCTGCATTTGGAACAATAACCATATGAACTTCTGCCGTAGGTCTATATCCACTCGGGATAGTTTCCACCATCTCACGATATTCGAATACATCAATATTTGTAATTCGTCTATTAAGTGTGACTGTAACTAGATTGTCTTTCCTTGTTAAGGTGGCATTCAGTCCGTATGGCATATCTTGCGTAATAGTCTTGATAGGCTTTTCTTGTAGCATGGGATGGTCAGTTGTTGCATATTCTATCCAAGGAGTCCAAGTACCGGTGTCGCGAGTACGAGTAAACATACGACCAGAGTTTTTTTGGATTGCTGTTTGCGATAGATAATTATCTGATTCCGAGTACACTGCAATATAAAATCCATCATTTCCACTTCCTATAGTAGGTCCATTTTTAGGATTGTTACATGAAAAAAACTCATTTATGGTTTTAGTATTTAAATCAAGTGCCGAGTTGTAAGGCGAACGGCCTGTATTACTAGTCAACTGATGTTGCTGTATCTGCTTACCACCAGCATAAATATTCCCTGCTACATCCAATGAGCCTGCTGGACCTAATTCAGGAATTTTTCCTACTCCAAATCTTCCGTCCTTATCGCAGGCATTAATCACTTTCTCAGTTCCTACAGTAGCTGAAGCAATAGTAGGATTAGAAGCAGTGAACTTATCACTGATTTTAGCTTGTACAATCCAGGATGTAGTTGAGTCATAAGTTCCGCCTAAATTCGCCTCGCTATTAGTCAAAGTGAATATAGTAGTCCATTCTCCTCCTGCTGCCCCATTATCAACTACGAATGAGGTACTTCCTAATGGAGCAACTTCAAATACTAATTTCGTACTATTTTTATTTAAGTTATTAAAAGTCAAAGGAGCAACCTTAATTGTTCGCAGGACTTGAAGTTTATTAGGATTTTCCCGAGTTCTTAGAACTTGAATGGATACCGCTGGAGCATAATATTCAAGCAATGTAATAGTTACATCTTTTGTAGCACTAACTCTTCCTCGGCTATCAGTAACGGATGCTCTAATAGTGGCAGTTCCATTGAAATCCATTGGACCTAGAGTTCCGCCATTTGATGTAAGAATTATATCCTTGTTCAAAACTTCCGCCCTAAATCCTTTTATGGTTGACCCATAAGCACCTGCTGCGCCATTAAAAGTTACTTTAATATTTGACATGATTTGGACGAAAGTATTTCCAGTTAGCAATGATTTAGCAGTTGAATTTTGGTCTTCTAGTGTAATTCCCATAAATGAGGGAATGACTGAACTTGGAACATCTGCAGTGAATTGCTTAGACTGAGTACCTATTAAAGTTGAGCCTGAATAAGTATCAACGAATATAGTTCCGCTTCCTGAAATATTATTAGGAATTTCATTACAGAAATCCATGGGAATAGTCCACGAAGCTGAAGTAGTCACTCCGGAAGCTATCGTCCCTGAACGATTTCCCCATGCCCATCTCAAAGTATGAGTGAATGAACTAGCAGCTCTATTTACGGTAATAGCAAGAGGGCTTCCAATTGTACCTGTTGAAAATGAAATTGAGCTTGAACGAGGAATAGTTTGTAGAGTAATATTTCCTGATACTGTGATAACTCCATGCAAACCGTTGTTAGGATTGAACGTCGCTGAAAACCCGAAGCTCTTAGTACCGTCTGCATTATGTCCAACCGTAGTTGAACCACTAGCCATTTGAAATTCTTCACCCGACGTTTGCCATGTCGGGTTTGACGTATGTACTCTACCACCGTTTAGGTCTAGGCTGAGGGTACTATCTCCTTGATGGTTATATGTATAATATGCACCTGTACGACTTACAGTTATTCGCCAATTGACGACAGTAGTATTATTTGCGTAATTCGGTGCTCCTGGTTCAATATATACATTTAAATATAGCGAACCGCTTGCACCACTAAATTTTGCCATTTGATACTTTCCTTTCTATCCTACATAGCGACATACATTTATGTCAAGGTTAGTTTGATGCTGTTCAGTTCTAAATCTTCCAATTTGAAGTGATTTTGTAAATACACCATTGTCAATATGGATGACACCTTGGCTTATATACATGACTTCTTTACCCGCAGAATACATAGCAATTCGGTCATAGGTAATTCGAATCTGCGAAACATTATCTTTCGTCCCGAAGAATGGACGGAAGTAGGAAAGGGATATAGCCGTAAATGAATAAGATACTCTTTGCCATTCTCCCTGCTTGATAGAACTTACACTCCAGCTTGCGTCTCTATGTTGATGGGCTATATCACCTGAGACATTCGAACTCCCAATCACTTGATGATGTCCTAAAGAACCATAGTTAAATGGGATAGATACTGAACTCCAAACAGAAAAAGTAAAAGTATATCTACAATTTGGATATAAGTTAAAAGTAGGTCCTTGACCATCAGGATTTTCATTAGAGTTAAAAAATGCGCCGTTGCCTGTGTTGGGAACTGAGTTTGCAATAGCTATCTTGTAGGCATTTTTACCTTCTTTATGTTCGATAGATAATGTAGCACTATCAGATTTTATAAAGTATTTAAGATTTTCGGAACTCACTGTTGTCCATCTCAGTAAGTTTCCATTTCCTGCCTCAATCTTAGCCCATCTATCCGCCCAACGATACTTAGTTTTATCTGTACTATCTTCTTGCATATAGTCAGAATAGTGCCCAATATATCGCTGACCATTGTCAGATGAAGTCAAGCCTGTACCATCAGCATTATCAGAATAAGCCCAATGAATGTACGATGTACGCCCATCTGCTCCTTGCGTCCCAATAAGTGTAGGAGGAATCGCTACCTCTCTGCCATTATCGTAGAAATGAATTTGATATATCCATAAGTAAGGCAATGCTTGAGTCACTGCTTCAGGACTAGCTTTCCATCCATATGTTGAATAGTTCCCTAATCCTCTTTGAGTAAAGTCACTAGGAACTGTTCCATAAGTGACGTAGGAATTTTTAGCACGATATGAGAGTTTAGTGAATCGGTCAATCCTAATACGAAGGTTGAGGAAGCCTCCTTCAGGGATAGCATCATAAACTTCTCTAGGAACCGTCCAAGTAATGGATTGACTGAAATAGTTATTGACAGTAGTATCATTTGTCGCCGAAAAATTGGAAGCGATAAAATCACGAATGCCTAATGAGTTATAAACAGCTGCTCCAGATGAGTTGACATACCAGTTTTCAAACCTGATATTAAAATCAGTTGAGCCATTGAAGTTTGAAACTCCATCAAAACTCGCCTCTAAATACCAAGTAAAAGGTCTATCGGGAATAATATCTGATTTTGCAATTTTATCAAAATCAATCGTACTCCATCCTTCCGCTCCTCCGCTCAACTCCTTATAAGGAGCCCAAGCATTATTAGGCCCTAAATGACCTAAGTTAGTAGAGGGGCCGATAGGAACGACTTGAGGAGCCGAAGTTGAATTGGATAACTTATAAAAAGTCCAAGTAGTTAAAAGACCTGTACCGTCTGCTCCCATTCTAGCTACAGAATATCCAGTCTCGCTAGTAGAGTCGCTATAATTCCAAATAGTTTTAGTCCAAAGAAATTCTCCTGCTGGAACGCTCGGAACCTCTGAAGTCCATCCTGAAGTAGGAGCTGAAGTTCCTGAAGTTGAACGAGCATAAGTAATTACTGTAGAAGTAATCCCGACTCCAGGTGCTCCTTGCGGACCAGGAGTCAATTCAATTTCTTGCAAATCAGTTTTAGTGGCAACATCCGTAAAATCTATCTGAATCCGCTTAGCGTTTAATATAACCTCGCCAGCCTCATTAACGTACAAAATGTCCCTATCTCCAGATGAGATGCGAAAACGACGAACATCAATATGGTTACCACTCAAATTGTTTACGTTGACATTTCCTAAATTCTGATCGCTAATTGGAATCAACTCCCAATCTACACCGGACCATTGTTTCAATACAACGGAGTTTTCAAGGGGCTCATACCACAAATCACCTACATTAGCATTTGTAGGTCTGTCTACTCCACGATAAATCGTGTTCTTTCCGTTTGCAGCGACCTGCACCATGTTGCTAGTTTCTATCTTTACGTCTTCGAGTTGTTGCTCGATGCTTCTCTGTTGGTTGATAGAGTTGTTACTACTTCTAGACTCAAACTGTCCAGCCTCAATCCTCAACAATCTACCTGCCAAACTGTCATACTCATAACGGATTACCTTAGCTTCTACATAGAACCCATCCTCATCATGACTGACCGTTACCGTATCGCCAATTCGAACAGTTTCAAGGTTTTGGAAATCAGCATATTCCTTAGTTGTTGACAATTCAACAAAGTCGACCTCATAGGAACAGGTGGGAACATCAATAACACCAAATTGCTCTTTGATTAATGCGCGCATTTTGGTATAGGCTTCATTCAGAGGAATAGCATCTTTTGCATCTGTATTTTCACCAACTGCAGCCTTTACATCAACCTCAACTTTTCCAATTCTTGGAAAAGGATAGTCACTAATCCGAGGACTATCAACATATTTTTCTGGCAACAAAAGTCCATCAAAACCAATAGGCATGATCCGAGTGATGACCGATTTGTCATCAATGTTAGCAGTATAGCCTTTGAGGTTCTTCTTGTGACGGATTTTAAAACCTCTATTTTCTCCAATTGCTCGATTAAAATAGACATTAAAATTATCACGAAGAATCTCACCGCCAAATCGGTTGACAAAGGAATTATCCAACGACGTATTCAGCAAAATCTCTACACAGTTCTTACGAACTACCCTAGACCCTGCTACCGCGGAAATATCACTAAAAAAAGTAAAAGGATGACTGTACTGTGTATTCTGAGACAATTGTTGTAACCATGCTTGACCACTCTTAGATACAATATTGGTATCCTCTACAAAGTTGAAAGCTAAGTCATAGAAAATATGAAAAGCATGTATTTCTAGCATTCCCATTGACGGCTTAGACTGATAAATTCGAAACAACTGGTCACCATTTGGAGTGGGAGCCTTGATGATCATCCCATTGCGAATCGACTTGCCAAATTTTGCCCAAAGTGGATATTGAGCTGTCAAAGTATACAGATTGTTTAACACCTCTTCAACATGACACTTTTTCAAGTCATTATCTAATATCCCTAATCCATTATGTTCAAAAAGACTTTCATCAGCCGCATACAAACAAATCATATATACCGCCACCTCCCTTCACAAATAACCTTAGTGATATTTCCTGACCAAGACACCCTGTTGGTACCGGGCACAAATTCGGGAAATTCTCCAACCATATTTTGATTCATATCTACATTCCCTCTATAAGCATTCTGTAAATCGCTATCAAGTTCGATATAGTCACCAACATCACGCAAAATAATGGACTTGCCATTCACCGTCAACGTACCAGAACCAAATACCTGCAGATAAGGCTTGGAACGATAAGTCCCTATATTTTGAAAAGATTGACCATTTACCAATGAAACACTACTGTTCAAAGCGTATTGAAACGGATCACACTCAAACGTAACTGTGAACCGACCATACTCTGCCACCTCGTTCTCAATGTCTGAAAACTGGATTTTTTTGATTTTGTAATACACATCATCATCCGAAAAACGCAAAGTCTTTTTCCCGACAATGAAACCCTTGACAGCCCTTACTAGACTCTTGATATTGACCTCTTCCAGCATATTGTATTCACATTCAATAGGAATATTCTTGTACCCCAACTCCCTCGTCAACGAACCATCCCTACCTGGAATAGAAATATCTTCATACTCCATTTCCGGGCTAGGAATAACAGGTCGAGTTGCTAAACAACACTTCAAACTATCTGGAAATGAGCCGTCTAATAACGTTTTAAGCATAAGTCTCCTTTCAAAAAAAATAGAAGTGCTCAGATTCATCCTCTCAGCACTTCATTTTTAAGCAACACCTCCCGTAGAGAAATTATGGATATCGCTCTTGTCAGCAATCCACTTATCCACCTTATCAAAAAAGTGGTCTGTACCATAATCACTATCAACAGTGGCATTCATTGTCACATAGTTAGTGACATGGACAGTATTGCCAGCCATGCCACTCGCCTTCGCTTGTGCTTGACCAATTTTACCTAGCACTTTATCAGTTAACGGCAAAATAGCCTCTGGTCCAGCTTCTCCTCCAACCATTAGATTGTTTCCGTTTCGACCAAACGCAACAGGATCAGTCATAATACCACCAGATTTGTACCATTTAATGTCAAAGTTAGGCACTCTAGGCGGATTAAGACTAAAACTACCGCTAACTCTTAAGTGCGGAAGTTGGATTTTAGGTAAACTCCAAGAAAAGTTGAAGAAACTCTTCATGGTATTAATAGCATTTCCGACAGCATCCTTAGCACCATTAATGGCACGACTAATGGAGTCTCGTATGCCGTTGAAAATATTAACAGCACTATTCTTGGCAGCATTAAATCCGTTGGCAATCGAATTACAAATATTATCGACGACTTGGGCAATGTTTGTTTTGATACCATTCCAAATACTAGAAATTTGAGAGCTTATATTGCTCCAAATTTGAGCAGTCGTACTTGATACAGCAGACCAAGCTTCTGAGATTTTAGACCTAATGCTATTCCAAATTTCGGCAACTTTACCAGAAATAGCAGTCCATACGCCGGTTAGGTATCCTGAAATTTGAGTCCAAATTTCGATGACTTTACTAGAAACGGCTGTCCAGGTGTCTTCCATCCATTTTTTGATAGCAGACCAAACTTCTGTGGCCTTGTTTGAAATAGTTGTCCAGACACTAGTAAGATAGCTACTAATAGCATCCCAAACACTTGAAACAGCATTTTTGATGGTGTCCCATAGTTGAGAAAACCATGTAGCAATCCCTGTCCAAAATTCCTGAGTAAATGCCCAGAATATCTCCCATGCCAATCGTAGAGGTGTTTCAATAGCAAGCCATGCGATGTTAAAAGCCTCTTTTACCAACAGCCACGCAAATGTAAAGATGTTAACTAATCCATCCCACAGTACTTTAGACCCCTCCATAAAAGATGTCCACGTTTCCGATAACCATGTAGTTAATTCTGTCCATAACTGAACTGTAGCCTCTTTTACGCTTGCCCACTTCTCCGCAAACCATTCTCCGATTGGAGCGAAAAATTCTTTAATCTTTTCCCAAGCTTGTCCAACCCATGCGACAATCTCATCCCAATATATGACGACAACTGCCACTAAAGCTACTAATGCAGCACCTATCAGCACTGGCCACGATACAATCGCAGTAACTATACTACCCAATGCAGGCAATAGCGTTCCCGTTATCCAAGGAATGACACCAGCGAAAATTCCCCCTTGAGCAAATAAGCCTGCTATAGAGCCAATACCCGTTGCAACCTGACCAATAAAGATCAATAACGGACCAAGCGCAGCCATAATGCCACCAATAACCATAATGACTTGCTGCATTGGTTGCGGAAGATTTGCAAAGCCAGTGGCCAAATCACCTAAGAAGTTAAACAGCGGCTCCAAGGCATCTAACACATCCGCAGCTGCCTCCATTAAAGGTCCACCAAATTCGATAGCAATATCAGTTAGTTTATTTTTGACAATCTGGAGCTTACTTTCAAAAGTTTCATAGCGTTTCTGAGCTTCTTCTGACAAAGCAGTATTTTCTGCCCACGCTTCACCAGATTTTCTAAATGCAGTTTCAAGTAGTTCGCCTGCGCCTGCTAACCGCTGCATCGCATCAATTTCGTTAACGGATTCAAGTCCAAGGTCTTTCAAAGTACCTGTGACATTTCCTCCTTCGTCTTTAACACGACCAAGACCTTTGACCAAGGCAACAATAGCGTCTTGAGGGCGTTCTTTCCACATCTGTGCAAATTCCTCCGCGCTTGTGCCGGCAATAGCAGCGAAGCTCTCGACCGACTCACCACCCTCAAGAACCGCCGTATTGACTTTTTGCATGATACGACTCATTGCAGAACCACCAGCCTCTGCATTGATACCAACAGATGACATAGCGGCAGCTAAACCCATGATTTGAGCTTCAGTCAGACCTACAAGATTACCAGTACCAGCTAGACGTAAGCCCATCTCCAAAATCTCTGATTCAGTAGTCGCAAAGTTGTTACCAAGAGATACAATGGTGGAACCCAATTCATCAAATTTATCTTGAGGCATTTGAGTGATATTGGCTAATCGAGCCATGGAGTTGGCTGCCTCTTCGGCTGACAAGTTGGTCGACTGCCCCATATCAATCATAACACGAGTAAAGTCTAAGACATTCTCCGTCTTAATCCCTAATTGCCCTGCAGCTTCTGCAACCGCGGAGATTTCCGTAGTACTCGCAGGAATTTCCTTGGCCATGTTGCGAATGCCAGTGCGCAAATCGTCATAGCTGATGACGACCTTGCCGTTAGCATCCACAACCTCATCATTGGTCTTCATAACGCCTGCAAATGCAGATTCAAAATCACTCGCAGCCTTAATAGCTATACCAGCACCTGCTACGATTGGGACAGTCAGCCCCATTGTCAATCCTTGACCAACAGAGGTTAATTTACTACCTAAACTCTTTGCCTTATCAGCAAAACGACCGATAGAGTCGTCAGCCTTCTTAGCCTCATTAGCATAATCTTGAAAAGCCTTCTTTGATTCAAGTAGTTCCTTCTCAAGTTTATCTACTTCTCTACTGCTTTCACCATACTCAGCCTTAGCTAGTTCTAATTGCCTTTCAAGATTTTCAACCTGCTGGCCAGTATTTTTCATCTGTTCAGCAAGTTCTTTTTTCTTGATTTTAAGCAATTCAGATTCCTTGGCATTGTTCCCAAGAGCTGACCGCTCCAAATCATACTTGGCTTTTATTTTATCCGCGGAATCGGCCAGTCGGTCCTGCTCAGACTTTAGTGCAGATAACTTCTCCTTTCGTTCTTGAGAAGCACGAGCAGATTGACTTGTAGCCTCACGTTCTTTATCCAAAGCCTGCTTAGTCTGTTCAATCGCATTTTTCAGATACTCTTCGTTCCGCTTAGCATCCAGTAGCTTATTGGTCCACGTCTGAGTTTCCTTAGAGTTTTCGCCAGTAGCCTTCGTGACTTCTTTTAGTCCTTGCTCAACTAACCTAGTCTTCTCTTGGGCGATTGAGTACTCAGAGGTCAATTTATTCAGCTTTGATTCTAGCTTATCAGTCTCGCTACCAGTCAGACGCATTTGCTCCTGTTGCAGTCTAAATTCTTTATTCAACGACGTTATCTTAGAATTCATTTCTGATATTCCCTTGTTAAATTCAGAATTTAAGACCTTATAGGTCACCTTTACTTCGCTTTGTTTTGCCATTTGACCTCCTTTCTACTCACTATGCTTCCAAGCCTCGATAGCCACTTTCAGACTTGCCATCTCCTCAGCTTCCTGGATAGACATACCTAGCACTAACTGCATATCAATCCCAAAGACAAAAGAGTAATAGCCGATAACCTCATCCACCTCAACCTTTTCCCAGTTTATGCGAGGTGCACGACCATTACTCTTCCCTTTTTTCGTCTTCTTTTCAAACGCTAGTTGGATTTCTCCTTTTTTGGCTGATCATTCCCCTGCACAATTTGCTGATAAATACGTCCAGCAATTTGTAAATCGAAGACCACAGCTTTCTCAAATTCAACCTTTGTCATAGAACCGCCAGCTGCACGATAGGCAACAAATGGGGCATTTTCCAAATCTTTGTCATTGATATTTGGATTTCCTCCACCATTTTTCATTGCGGAAGCAAATGCATTTTGAGTAAGCAGACCCTCTTTTTTAGCCTTCTTCCATTCATACAAACTAATAGGAGTCTGAATCTTGACAGACTCCCCATTCAACAATTTCAATTCAGTAATTTTTTCAGACATTACTTATCCCTCCTAAATATCTGCTTTCTTGACTAATGTTGGTGTGAAGGTTTTGTTCCAACCGCTTACCACATCCGTAGCAACACCATCTCCTTCAATTGCTTCGTAGTAGAAGAAGCCATTTTCATCCGCAAAAGCAGAGAAGGTTGTTTCAATTTCCGCAATCTCTTCCTCACCATTTGTCACATTAATCTTGAAAGGACTAGTCCAAGAGATATTAGGAAAAGCAATCAATTTATGGTTCTCACGCCCCAAATCGTACATGTCCCACGTCAGAGCCCCAGAAGAAACCTTCGGCTTGCTCGTAAGACCATAGACACCAGGCTTCAACTTATCATTGATCAAGCCAAACACCTTCCGCAAAATATCTACAGGCATGTGCATTGAGACAGTTGCGTTCAATTTTTGAATAATTGTGACTTCCTTGGTAACATTCCCCTCACACTTCTTAGTGACAGTCTTACTTTCAGCTTCTACCGAAATAGAACCCGTACATCCCAACCGCTCAGCTGTACCAAGTTGTCCACTCGTTAGGGGACGAAACTGACCATTGGTAATTTCAAATTGCTCAAAATCTTGCAATACATCAAATGTTTGTGACATTTATTTCTCCTTATATCGTTAATAGTTCTTGTTGTGCTCGGACTAGTTCATCAATCACATAGTCCAAGATGATTTCTTCCCGAGATGCTAGACCACGCTCAAAAAACTCTTGAGCTACTGGATTGTGAGGCCCTCTTCCCTCGTTGGGAAAGACCAAATAACCGAATGACCCCTTATTCTTAGCAGCACCACCTTTAGCTACAATGTCAAATCCCAGATTAAACATCCGTTCTTTAAGTGGATTAGAATACTTAGCATGCTTCTTCTCTCTTTTGCTGATTGGCATAAAACCAATGATAGCCTGCATCACTTCCTTGGTTCCCCTAACAAGCAAGACACGATTGACAACCTCCTCCGACTTACTCGGAATCTTTGCCATAGCCTCAGCCAGCTTAGTAGAACCAGAAAAATCAAGAGTAGCTTTGTTAGCCATAACTACCTCTCTATCCGAATCAATTGGTGAAAATTAAGCGTCGTAGCCGTCACCTGCTCATCTGTATTAACCAAGTTACCCTTGTCAATTTCAGAGCTATCGAAAATCAACCGACAGTCTTTCAACCGCTCAATCAGACCAACATCATCAAAGCTAGCCCTCTCACGAGTAACAAACATGACTGTGAAAGCCCGCTTGTATTGATTGGCATGGGTACCAGGGATCAACCCACCGTCGTCAGAGTACAGAAAGAAGGACGGGTTTTCTGCCACCTCATCCCTCCCCATATTTAACCCAAAACAAGGAAAACCAGTCCCACGTATCACCTCAACAATCCTACTTAGATCCAGAGGTCTGGATATAATTTCCGCCATCCCAGTACCCTACCTTTCTCAGAAATAGATACATAAACTCCTGCCTATTATCAACATCCACCGACTCAACCGCGAAAAGTTCATCCTTTATCCGAACCTTATGCGACTTCTGGAAGTCCTGCACACAATAGCATTGGACCTTGATATCTACTGCAGATAGATTTGACACCAGGTAGCTATCATATTTGGCTACAATAGACTTGTAACCAAAGTACAATCTCCCCCTAGTCGTCAACTCTTCGCCGATTTTCTTGGCTGTTTCCTTATCCCGCTTAGTGGTCAAATCTCCATACTCAAGCAGTCCATCATTGAGAGGTTGATAATCGCTTCGCTTACTCATATCTCTTCTCCTCTCAATCGCCTCACACCATTTTCATGTTGGAGACGCAATAACTGTCTTCTGTAATCTTCCTCGAACATGGAAGTATTCCCAGACCAAGCCCGACGACAGTACGCTTTCAACAGCACCCTTGGCAAGCCAGATACAGAGTAGTCTGACTCACCGCAGATACCATCAATATAGGCTATCCCTTCTTCGATGTATTCCTTAATCTCGCTATCTTGACTTCCCCAAGTCACACGTAAGTGCAACTTTATTGGTCCAAGAAGCACACTACTCAAATCTTCGCTCACCTACATACCTCCAGCTACTCTGCAACAGTCAATAAAGCAATCAAATCAGACTTCTTAGCTGCCTTGTCAAATTCAATACCTTTCTCTGTCAGTAAAGCCTTGATATCATCCGTCTTCAACTTACTATAGTCTGTTTCAGCTTCACTTTCTTCCAATACCTTGACAAATGCACGCTTTTCGCTATTTTCTCCTAAGAGAGTTTCGAGGCGTTCGGCGTCCACCTCTAAGACATCCCCAACAGCACGGTCAATCTTAGCAACCTTATCGAAAAATTCTTCCGTTACTTCAACCTTAATCAATTCCATGTTTTATTCCCCTTTCACTAAATAGACACATTAGGATTAATAGTATCTTCTTTGACGATAGCAGCTGGACCTTCCAAGCTTGGAATAATTGCACCTTCAACGCTAGAAATATCTGCCACAAAGAACGCATTTTCATTCTTGGCAATCCCTTTACCAAAGAATTGAGCAATGTGCAAATCAAGGTTTTGAAGTGCTAGAGTCTCACGGTATTCTTGGATTTCAACACTGCCAGAGACAACTAGCAAGTAGTTATATGGCACACCAAAAACAAGCTTGTTCTCTGTAACAGCATGCAACGGAATGATTGCTTCACCTGTTGGAAGCTGAGTTGTTACCCATACCCCAGCATCAGTTCGGAATGCAAGTTTTGGAAAGACTTTTGCCCAATATGTCATCGGATTAACAAGCACAGCTACTTGGCCATTGTCTGTTTTAGCTTTGGCAAGTGCGGCACGAATACCAGCAAGAGTTGACGGTGTCAAATCAGCTAATACGATCGCCTGTTTTTCCGGATAGACACCACCAGAATCTCCAGATAGTTTTCGCATCATGCCTAAAGGTTTTTCTTTACCATCACCATTTACAACAGCCTCTTCAAGAGATGCTGCCATTACTTCTTGCAAGAATGTGATGACATAACTAGCTAACCAAGATGGTCCAAGTTTGTAGTACCCCTTCGGAACTGCAATATACCCAGAAAGTTGTGATTGAGAAATATCCAATCGTTTGAACGAATCCAAAAGAATTTGTTGAATATCCGCAGGAATGGTTCCCCAGAAGGCACGTTTCTTGGTCGAGTCACCGTAAATGAATGCAGTTTTCACATCGCCAACCTGCATATCAATCAAAGACAACAGAGGGTGTTCTTGTACCAAATTTCGATACACATCTTCAATGATAGTTTCTGGGAACATCTGATCTAAACCAGTGATTTTTTGTTTTTTAGCTGCTTCACTGAAAAATTTACGTTCATCGGATGTCAATTTCCGACGAAGTCCACGTTCGGCAAGGATAGACTCATCTTGCACCCCTTCTTGGAACTCTGCAGCAGCAGCCTTAACTTGTTCAGACACATTAGCCTCCAAACCTGTAACAAAGTTTTCAAAGGCTTGTTTCTGCTCCTGTTCGTTATCTGTTCGCAAAGCAGCAAACAATTGTTCACGAGCTTCAGCAAAGTTTGTCTTCAAATCGTTGTTAATCAATGACATAATTATTGTTCTCCTCTTTTTTGTGTAAATAAAAAGGCAAAGCGTTCAATATTTCGCTTTCCCTTATCCTCATGTTCATCAGTCCCATACTTAACCATAAGGCTATCTAAGACATTGGTTTCAGCATTATTTGACGCTTCTTCTGGTTCATCTTCGCCATAAATACCATCAGCAAGCCCCAATGTGAGTGCCTCATCAGCCGTGAGAAAAGTCTCCTCATCAAGAAGAGCTTTCAACTCCTCTCTGTCTCCCTTAAAACGCTTAAGGTAGGTCTCTTCAACAGATACCTGGGCCTTTTCCAAATCATCAGCTACCTTACGCAACTCCTTAGCATTACCGTAGGCGAATGTCCATGGATTGTGAATCATCAACTGCGTATCTTTGGGCATCAGAATCTTATCCGCACCCATAGCAATGATAGATGCGGCACTTGCAGCCAAACCATCAATAATCACCGTCACAGTCTCTTTACGCTGACTAAAGAAATTCTTGATTGCAATTCCCTCAAACATATCACCACCGTAAGAATTGATATGTACTTCAATTTCATTTCCTTGGAAACTTGCTAAAGCATTTCGGACATCATTAAAGTTAATCCCTTCCAAGTAGTCGCCAACTGTACCATGCAAATAAAGCGTAGCCTTATCATCATCTGAGACAGAAGCCTCAAACTTAAACGGAATGTGTTTCGTCACTAGCTTCCACTTCTCCTTTCTTTTGATTACCACCAGAGCCATCAGCCCTAGCATAGTTTAACGATACAAAATATTGATCAGCCCATGGTTCATCAATCGGCTCTTCTCCCAGTTTATCCCTCAATTCGTTTGTACTGAGAGCACCGATTCTGAATAAAGCCTCACCAGCCGACGCAAATTTCTCTGCGCTGTAAACTAGGATTGTGTTCGTCTGTATCTTAAATTTTGAGCCAACAGCCAGATGTTTCTTGCCGTACAGCTTGCGATTAATTTCCGTTTCAATTGCGTCAGCCCACGGACGTACACCGAAATTGACAAAGTTATCACGAATTGCCTCTGCATCTGCCACATCACCTTTCATTATTCCACGAGGAATCGAGAAAGCGTCAGCAGCATAGTGGACAACATCCATAATGACATCGGAAATATCACGAGTAGTTACCGCACCACTCTTAGTATTGGCACTTGTCTTAACGAGGCTAGATATTTCAAGCCCTTCTTCTAACGGAGTGATTGAGTCTTCATCAGAAAGTACAGCAGCAAACCGCTTCTCATACATCTCATCCATGATAAGATCATATTCCGTTGTCTCGTTACCTTCGTCATCTACCTCAACAACAGCCTTTCCGTATTTCTGGTCAAATAAGGTACCAATATTCAGACCAAGTTTCAAAGCGTTTCCCCTGTTGTAATTGCGAATCGCTCCACCAATCAACTTCCCATATTCTGAGTACAGGTCATCCAAGTAACCTTTTACCTTAGAATCATTCATGGTAAAGTGCAGAACATCCTCTTCCTGATAGACCGCATTCAACTGTAGTCCACCAGCAACAGTAATGTTCTTGTAGACATTTGGACGAAAGGCTTTCTTATCAATTTCAAAACTCTCCGCAAGAATGAACTCACCATTGTGCATCAAAACCAAAGCACCGTCAGAATTCTTGACCATCTGACCTATCAAAGCAGCAAGAAATTCATTCTGAGTCTGATTTTGGTTTGGCTCATAATTAAACCGATACCAAATATCACCCTTCTGAATCTTACCTTTGTTGTAAGTCTCATAGTTGGCCAAAGACAAAGCATTGGCTATCTTGTCAATACACATCTGCAGAGCAAATTCCATAAACTGAACCCGCTGACCAGACCGACGAACCGCTGCTTCCAACTCCTTACGACTAACTTTCTGCACAGTACCATCGCGAGCGAAAAAACCAAAGAAATTATTTAACCACCCCAACTGGATCACCTCCTTTTCTAATCAGTGACTTACTTACGCTTGAAACAGGGACGCTTCAATCGTTCTACTTCTTTTTCTAACATCTCAATCCGTTTCGTATGAGCTGAAAATTCAGCGTTAGTGCTTTCAGCATTCTTGCAACAACGCTTCTCCAACCCTTCAAAACGCTTATCAGTACGAAACTGAAGCTCAAACAACCGCTCCACTTTCCCATTAAGATAATCAAGCGTCTTCCCAATCAAAACAAAGGGACGATATTTTTTCTTAGTTCGCTTAGACATATAAACCTCCTATCGTGTAAAACTTCGCAATCTGCGATTGATTTTTACAGTCTTCTTCTCCAACTGTTCCAACTGCTCCTCAATTGACATCGCATGAATCAAAGCCATAAAACCATCTGTCTTCCTCCTCTCTGGATCAATCTTTTTGTAAGTCTTGTTCCCTTTACCATCAACATCAACATAGACATTATTTGTGTACCACCGCATCATACGGTCTTCACCAAACACAATCTCATGATTCGCAAACATCATGTCAACCGTAGGGGCAAGCCTTGAGTGAGTAATAGCTCCACTACGAACCACTTCTATAGGCAATCCAGCATTTTCAAACGCTTCTTTGACTGGTGCCTTTCGGAAATCATCCATCGCTATATTGACAATCTTGTACTTCTCAGCCATCTTCACAAACCAATCAGCCACATACTTAGGATCCATAACCTTTCCAGGAACTATTGTAATCAATCCCTCATGTTGTGGAATTGTAAAATCCATCTTAAAATCTTGGATTTTCAAAGCCTCTGAGACAATAAAAGTATGATGTAACCAATACCGCATCTTCCCTCGTCTAAATAAGAGACCTACACCGATAAAGTCCCGAACATCCGCATAGTCAATTGCACCCACACACTCCATTCCCTCCAAATCATCTGGTAACGGTCTGCTTGCTGCCACAATATCATCCCACTCAGCAACAGCATGCGTCGTGTCTTCCAAAGGGAAATTACATCGCTTAGTAATAAAGTCTAGGAATAACTCCTTGCTACGTAAAGCACGCTTGTAGGCTTTCTTGTACTCTTTCAGCAATGTTGGCAAGTAC
Organism: Streptococcus sp. VTCC 12905; assembly: GCF_049893385.1. Taxonomy (NCBI): domain Bacteria; kingdom Bacillati; phylum Bacillota; class Bacilli; order Lactobacillales; family Streptococcaceae; genus Streptococcus; species Streptococcus sp. VTCC 12905. The sequence continues at coordinate 27,430 of NZ_JBMVJC010000003.1, forward strand.
GGTAACATCGGATTAGCCTTTATCCAAGCAAGCTCATCTTCCCATTCCTCAAACGCATCAATCTTAGCCAAAATCGGTAACATGCCAGCACGATAGTCACAAGTTGAAAGAATATCCCTAGCAGTCTGCTTGTAATCATCCAGTACCGCACCACGAACCTTACCATCCGTCGTTAGATACATCACAGAAGCATCCGCAACCTTACCAAGAGCGTTGATATAGACATTGATGTTGTCGTAATTCAAATACTCATGCAACTCATCAAAGATAACCAAACCAGGACGAAGACCGTCCTTGGTCCGTGCATTTGAGGTATGGTACTTAATCTTAGACCTAGATTTGATAAAAGTAATTAAGGTCTGGGAAAACTTGTAAGCCTTCTGCAGAACAGCATGATCTTTGATCGTGTTATAAACATCATCAAATGAGGTCTTAGCCTGAGCCTCGCTATTGGCAACAATATCCACATTGTACTCGCGAATGCCGTTTCGATTGCTAGTTTTAAAAAAAGCCTCATCCGAAGCAATACTGTTCTTACCAAATCCACGAGCACATAATAAAAACAGCTCGGGAAATACCAAACTGTCATCGCTCTTCCAACGGATAGCATTAACTGCCGCATGAATAAATCGTTGCGGAGGCTGTAGCTTATATGGTCGATATTTGTTGATAAAATCAACAACACTATCAGCCTTTTTTACATCAACATAAATTTCCGGATCAGAAATGGCAGCAATTACCAAATCCGCCATCTGCTTAATTTCCTTACAGACAGGATATTTCTCTGTAACAATATCTCTCAACCAGTCGTCAATGTGGGAAGTTCCGCTAGTAAAATTAAATGTCTTCGCCATCCTCAGACTTCAATTCTTTAGCTTCGATTCCTAATTTTTCAAGCATGACCATCATCTGCTTATTGACGTTGACTTGGAGAGATACGGAATCATTTTTCTTACCACCAATACGTATGCCATTCAACTTTATATCCTGTCTTAAAAGTTGAGATGTCTCCCACAGGGAAATATACTGCTCAACTAAATCTTTAAATGGCTCCTCATATTTTTTTCGCTCCTGCAAAATGCGAATCAGCTTGATTCGTAAATCGTCACGAGACTTAACATATTGTTTCTGAGCAACCAAAGGGCGTTCCCAGTCAAATTCTGGGTATTCTAAAAAACCAGCCATATTTCTCCTTTCATGAGAGTTTTTTTTGTTCTTGATAAAATTTCGCTAGATATCTTTTCCGAGGTACCCCTTCCCGTTGCACGTTTCCCCTTTAGAAAAGCCATTTGGTTTGACCCGGGGGGCTTACCACTGTTCATCGTTGTCGAATTTTCGACGATGATAGCCATTCAACTTTTCCGGATGTTCTCGGTTGTGGCATGGATTGCATAAACATTCTGTGTTGTCTAGTTCTAATGCTAACTCTGGATGCTGTCGCACTTCCTTCTTGTGATGCACCATATCTGCTGGTGTGTATCGACCTGCTCGCATACAACGTTGGCATTCGTTGTTGTCCCTCTGCCTACGTACCTTTCGAATGATTCGCCATTCCTTGGTCCAATAAAACTCTTTGACTTTGTCAGTTCTGATTAGCTCGACTAACCTGTCGAGTATTTCAGGAGTCATCAGATTCATTTGATTAGCCCTTGATTTGCAAGCCATTCCTCTGTGAGTATCTGTTGGATCTTAGTTGTAAGCTCCGGATTGAGTTGTCCAACCTGTATTCCAAGATTGTCCAATAGCTTCACGTTGTGTTCTGAAGACAACACTTGACGCATGAGACCGGTAAATAATGCTGCGACTTCTGAATTGGTTAGCCGGTTGATTGTGATGACATCATAGAAGTGCTGATTGATTTCGTCTAGCGACTGCTTATTTTGATTCAGATAGTCTGAGATTTTTTTTTCTGCAACTTTGTTAATCATTTTTCGTCACTCCCTTCTCTTAATTTGATATATCTTATATTCTCTCAAATTCACTACACTTTCTAAAACATTATTAAATCAAGTGTTTTAATAGTTATCATTTTATCAGTTTAGTATTTCCACGATATATCAAATTAGCACTCTAAAAATAAAAATCACAAGTCAAATTTACGCATTAGATCATCTAATTGGTCTTGTTTGATACCAATATACCTAAGCGTAATCATTGGACTTGCGTGATTAAAAGTTTCCATCAATGCTGCTACATCTTTAAATTGTTTGTAATGATGATAGCCGTAAGTCTTTCTCATAGAATGGGTCCCGATGTTATCAATTCCCAAAAACTCAGCAGCTTCTTTTATGATGTTCCAGCACTGTTCTGGTGATAGTGGTTTGTTATTTCCTTCTCTGCTTTGGAAAATATAGTAATGATGTGGTTTATCTTTGACGAATTCTCTCATTTCCCTTTTGAGAGTCTTCGTCATTCTAAATGTTCTGATTTTCTTTGTCTTGCGTTCTTTGACTCTAATATGCCAGCCTTGAACATCTTTTACTTTGAGATTAACAATGTCTCCTATCCTAAGACCTGAGCTTATCCCAGTAAGGAAGAGCATGTAATTACGTCTACGCCTATCTGGATTTTCGGCACTATCATGAATCAAATAATCTTTCATTGCTTGAATGTCATCTTTATCTCTTATTGGCTCAACTAAGTTCACATGTTCCTCCTTTCCAGAATAACATAAAAGCCACACGTATTTGTGTGACTTTATATTTATTTGTTAGTTTTATTCATGATACAAATATAACACATTGTTTTTGTCACTTCTATACGTTTTTGTGACAAGATTACATTAAAAGGATTTTTGCTAAAGTGTCCAATATAACTTCGCGTCGTCTATAAATTTGCTTTCGATGCTTATAAAGATAGCCAGTCTCACCATTTTCCATAATGTGCCAAACTTGAATCCAGTCATATCCAGTATGTTCTCCCCACCTCAGATGGAAAATTTTCTTATCATCTGGTTCAAGTACCTTTAACAATTCTGATATCGCATTTTGGAACTCTTCCAGTTTCGAAATCATTGGATCATTGGCATAAGCAACAACTAGATCTTCAGAAGTATTAGTTGAAGTTCCACTGCGACTAGCTCCTGAATCATCAATGCCTGGCATGGTCAGGTTTTTGACTGCATAGGCTCTTTCCAGTTCATGACGGCGCTGGCCAATAAGTTTATCAATTTTTAGATACTTAGCCTCAAGCTCAAACTCAAGGAAATCACGTCTTGTCTTACTTGCTGTCTTCTTTGTCAAACTACTCTCCCCATTTTTTCCATTGTTCAGCTGCATTACAAAAGGCTACTGATAAGGTTGTAAATACATTACTAATGGCAGTACCTACCGACTTAAAAACTTGTCGGATCTGTTCAGGATTTTGTGCCAACTGTTCTAGTTCTTGTTGTCGTGCCTGCTTAGCTTTTTTCTTCTTGATTCTTTTGTTCACCTTTTTGCTCCTTGTAACCAGATAGATACTTGATACACTCTGCGAAATAGGCGCAGGTTACCCACACAATAAATGCTGTCAGAAATGGATGCTGTGCCATGAACTCGTATCCATTCATTGTTTCGCCCTCCATTTTCTGGTATTAGCTCTTTTCTTGGTCGATGGCATTCATCATCATAAAACTCATAGCGCTTGATAAACTCCTTCAAATCATCAACAACATCACGCTTTCTGATTTTTTCGCCGGACGACAATATTTCAACATGGCTCATTCAATCCCTCCTAAAACGGCAATCCGTCATCATCGATATCCATTGTCGGACCACTGAAATTCGGTGGCATTTGGTCTTTCATGCTTGCTTGATTAGCTGCATAATCACGATTTTCAAGTATTTGGAAACTCTCAGCGACAACTTCGGTCACATAGACACGTTGCCCTTGCTGATTGTCGTAGCTCCGTGTCTGGATTCGACCAGTAATACCAATCAAGTGACCTTTCTTGGTCCATTTTGCCAAGTTTTCGGCCTGCTGACGCCACAACACGCAATTGATAAAGTCAGCCTCACGGTCTCCAGCTGCATTCTTAAAATTACGATTAACCGCCAAAGTAAAAGTCGCAACGGCTTGATTAGACGGTGTATAACGTAGCTCTACGTCTCTTGTCAATCTACCTACTAAAACAACATTATTGATCATTTCAATTCCTCCAATGCTACCCATCTGAATTGTGGGTATTTTTGTGCTTCTTCTTGGGTGCATTTAAATCCGAATTGAGATACTACGCCTACTGCTACGGTGTCTTCAACACTAAATATACCTCTGTCTTCATCTAATTCGACATAGGTATACTCCCACATACTCGGCTCTGGAACATCAACCAGTAACACTCCTAATTTTTCAGTCATTTTTCTTCCTCCAACGATAATAATCTTGTGACATCTTTTGGTTTGTGTCCGTCATATTCTGGTGCTTTTTCTAATTCTTTAATATTGAATAAGTCCCAATGTTCTAAATCATAATGATAACTATATTGCCCTTTTGGTGTATCGATTCCACAAATAAAACTATCTTCAAACATTGTGCCATCATGGTGCTGTTTCGACTTCCATGCTTTATCCTTGTTTTGTCGCATGAGCGCCAATGTCAGAATCATTCTGTGATAATATAGCTCACCGAACGTGTGCCATTTATCTGATATATCTTTTGTTGATACCCCTTGGCGTTTAGCAAGTAGTATTAAACTGTTTATTGTGTCTGTAAAATCCTTTTGTTTATTCATTTCTATTTCTCCAACAATTCCATCTAGCAGCCTCCTGTGCATCCCGACTTGATATACTCTTTAAAATTTTTAAGTTTTTCAACAACATCATCTAATACTTTTCTCTCTTGTCTGATGTCTTTGTCTGAAGCACCGTCACGATTGATATAATGTTCCAAAGCATGCTTCATGATGTGTAACTCGATATATTTATTCGCCATTATTCTCCTCCACAGGCTTAGCCCATTTTAACGCCCAGTCAAAACCGGCATTTTCTATCAATTCTTTGGTAAATTTTCCGGGAAAGTGTTTGTTACCATCTACTAATTTAATTGCTTGATTGATGCACGCTAATACCAATGTTCCACCATTATTCGGTATCTCCACCGTGTACAGTTTCTCTTGTTCGACTGTGTAACCGTCCAACCACGCACGAGCGAATGTGTCTTGGTTTCGTTTTGCCCAATCTATACCTTTCCATACTTCCCCTGTAAAGGTGTTAGCAAGTCCAATACCATGTTCTGATACTGGGTCAAAAGCACCCAACAATGTCAATTTATTAGATTTACAATACTCTAACCACTCCGCTACAAATTTCGGTATTACGACTTTTTGAGGCTCGTCTATCTCGTTTACGAGTTCTACAATCTTATCAATATGCACCGCACGGCTTCCCGTACGATAAAATACTCTTTGTGCCACATCCCGTAGCAATTCAATCGCTTCTTGTTTATTCATCTGTTTCCTCCAAATGCCAGTTATACTCATCTATCAGGCGAATCAGCACATGCTTGCCATCACCTTTTAAATCTTCAACTTCTTCGTCTGCCAAATCTTGCTCGCTTAACCAAGCAGAAAAATCAACGATATTGGCTACACGGTACTCAAAACAGTCTCCCCAATCCCAATGATACGTCTCGTATGTAACTTGCGTTCCATCTGGAAACTCTAAGACCATGTATGGATTGTCTGCCACTCCGTAGCTGAAACAAAGTTCACATGTTCCAAATTGAGTTTCTTCTGGGTTGCTACCAACATCAATTACTTTAATGCCTTTCATGATACCTTCCATCCGTTAACTCATTTTCTCTACAAAATTCTTCGTACATAGCCATCTCTTTCATCTTATCGGCAACACCTTTAATTTCCACCAATTCTCTATCGCTATAAGCGTCTAGATGCTTGATGACTTCAATCAATGTTTTTCTGACTTCTTCAATTTTCATCACTCAAACCCCCTCCATTACCTTTTGCAACCACATTTTAGCTTCTAGTTTTGCCCACGGCGCTCCATGACGGTACAGACTTATCATGGCTAATGTCTCCTCATTTTTCCCTGGTAGACGGCTATATATATTCCCAGAAATAAGCCCTTTGTGAAAATCATGCAATCTATTTTCAAAGCTCCCGATAAAGAATTTTCCCATCACTCTACCTCTTTCAAAATTTTCATATCAAAACCACCGTCAATAAACTCATAAGTCATTGCAGGACGGACCCCATTCCCTAGTTTTTGATAGATTAACTCTATATCCTCTCTGGAAAACTCGGTTCCTAAGTAGTAGTTTAGATAACTTCGATTGTCTTCTTGGAAGCAGAGATTTTTGGTTCGGTTTTTGAATGGTGCACCTTTAGAAGCATCTCGACTACACCACATCAACAGCTTCGCAATAATATCCCGTTTACTTAGACAATCTTCTGTCAAAAAATAAGTATTTGTTTTTGGTATCAAAATCAATTCAAAATTACGATTCAAAAATGAATCTGGAAAAATACTCATTATTTTTTTTAGTTCAGTCATTACTTCTTCATTCATCTACGACCTCCACTCCACGACCTTCACACTATCGCACTCAAACACCCAACCAAAGCCTGCTGATTCAAGCTTGTCTTTGCTCACATGAACGTTTGAAGCAGCTAAGTCCGAACTGAAATACAAAACATTATTCACTTCCACAAGCGGTTGCCCATTAAATAATTCCACCGTGTACAACTGCTCCTGCTCAATCTCGTAGCCGAATAAATGCATCTGAACAAGGGTCAAAATTGAATTATATTCGTAAAGAAGCCATCCTTCGAACGTACCCAGTAAATCATTGTTCTCCCCGTCTAGTTTTCTATACGTTCCAGTGATTGTGCTATATATTGCGGGGTAGAGGCCATCTTTATTTCTTTCGTACCACTCCGCTACGAACTTCGGTATTACGACTTTCTGAGGTTCGTGTATTTGGTTTACGAGTTCTACAATCTTATCAATAGGCACCGAACGTCTTCCTGTACGATAAAATGCTCTTTGTGCCACATCCCGTAACAATTCAATCGCTTCTTGTTTATTCATCTTTCTCCTCCTAAAATAATTTAATCTGTGATTTATATTCTTCAAGTCTGGCCAGAGCTGATTGGAAAATTTGTCCGTCTTTCTCACAGCCGACGTATTCCAGCCCAGCCTCTTCAAAAGCAATTAAACTGCTGGCTGAGCCAACATGTGTATCTAAGATTTTGTCGCCTTCTGTGGCATATTTTAGGATTAACCAACGATATAGATTAATAGGTTTCTGTGTAGGGTGTATCCTTTTCTCGTTCAATCGCTTGTTCCCTTGCTGGACATGACCCTCTGCGATGGATTTCCCCTGCATCATGCCATTCCACATATAACGAAACAATCTCACACTATCATGCATACTGCAGTAAGCAATCTCACAATCTGAAAAGCTCGACTGTCCATTGACCTTATCCCAGACAATGCGACCTGGACCGAAATCATATTGGTAATAATTTACGCCCCAGATAATCTGATTTTTGGAAACTCTGATTAGTTCGTCGAAATAATCCTTGCCGGGAACACCCCATTCACTCGTCTGTCCATACAAACGTTGAACGCCAATTGGACTGATTTTCCGTCCATAGAACCTCCGCTTTTCAGGTCCGCTAAAATACGGTGGGTCTACAATTGCAAGGTCAAAATAATTGTCAGGATACTCATGCATCACGTCCATACAGTCTGCGTGAACAAATTTATTCATCTTTCCCCTCCTCTTGCACATATTTCTTGTAACTTTTCCAAAAATCATCTATGTTACCAGAGAGTGGTAGTTCTCCATAATGGATGTAGCACTGAATTGCTTCTTCTAAGTTATTAGTATTAACAGCTTTAAAAGGCACTTCTACTAAGTTATAGCCTTCAAAGATTTCATACAAACATTCCTCAATCACCAATTGACTAGCTCTTGCTTTTTCCAATTTCTCTAAAAATTCATTTTTTGTCAACATTCACTACCATCCAAAAAATCATATATAGTCATCTGCTCCACCCTCTCAAAATAAACTGGGCTGATAACTAGACAACATCTGCTCTTTTGCCTTCTTGTAAAAATCCTTTTTAATTTCAAAACCATATGCTGAGCGGTTCATCTCAATCGCTGCCCTCAGTGTTGACCCACTTCCTGCCACAGGGTCAATCACTACGTCGCCCTCGTCCGTAAAAATCTCAATCAGCCGTTTCAGCACAGGAATAGGTTTTTGTGTCGGGTGGATAGTTGGATAAGAACTATCCTTCTCCCACGGTGCATGATTGAGTACCATAGATCCGTTATTGTTAAATTTCGGCAACTTATCACGATATAATACAGTGGCTTCTTCCACGGCACCCACAATCTTCATGTTCGCTTTCAATACCTGAGGACTGGATTTCTTAGTAAAATAAAGCGGATAAGCATTATTAAAACCGTGCTTCTTCCCACACTCGATAACCATATCTCGCTGTTGCCATGCATGAAAAACAATCATAGCTGGTGCCTTACCTTTTTCTCTCGGCTCCTTCTTCAAAAGCCGAGAACAGAAATCAAAGAAATTATTAATCTTAAAATCATTATCCGTATCAAAGAATGACTTTCCAGCCAACTTGCTCTCCCCATTTGCGTTATCGCCGTCCTTGTACCACCTCGGGTCACTAGCATAGGCATTATTTCCAAGATTGTAGGGTATATCAGCAATAATCAACTGGGCTCGTGGGATGTTGTACCGTTTCGCATTCTCGAAATGGTCATTAAATAACTCAAATTTCAACTAATCTCCTCCCTCTCACATCGCTCGTCCTTTTTATATACGCTGGCGACTTGTAAAAGTGTATCGTTGATACCTTCACGCCAAACTTATCTTCCAACTCCTTCGCTGTTCCAATTGCTAGTAGCTTGTCGCCTTTGTAGAGAGCGTACTCTTTTTCATGGGCTACCATCAACTACCTCCATATCTGGTACGATGATACTCCTCGACCATACGATTCAATTCGGCTACAAAATCATCTCCAGGCAAAGCCATCAAGCGGGCCTTCTCAGACATACGAAGTGGCTCGTTTGCTTCTTGCCAATATACTAGCATTTCTAATCTATCCATTGTTCTTCCAAAATTATTAAGAAGTAGCAATCCTTAGCGCCATAATCAATGCGAATATGATTATTTTTCCAGCACTTTGAATATCTAGGATTACTAATAGCAGAATTAGCTCTCACATGTTCCTTGATAGACTCAACCGCTTCTTTAATGTTTGAATAGTAACCTAAATGAATAGGATAGAAGCCGTTAATCATATGCATAACCTTAAACATCAATCATCTACCTCAATAATTTTAAAATCACCACGCAAGTACAATGACCTTGCCATATCAACTCCAACTGCCCAAGTTGCATATCGGAATGCCTGTTGATCATTCCCATAGAATATATCAAATCCAGTAGTTAGATGCCTTATCTCTCGAATATATGGCTTATCTTGTTTCGCTGAGTTTTTAAGTATGACCCGTTTCACCATTTTCCATAGCCTCCAGTTCAGCATATAATTCAGCCAATCTAGCTTGACCCTCTTCAGTATGCTCATTCTTAACTTCTTCACTTGCCCAATCAGGAACATTTGTTTGTGTAGTTTTTTGAACTCTAGGCACCATGTTCAGATACTTATCAAAATTCGACTCTCTGAACAAAGTTGACGGTTGGAGATATTTCTCCCATTCTGTACCGGTCCAGTTAGCTACCATGTTGTCAATGACCTTTTTGAAAGCATCCAACTTGTACCCCTCGTTCCACCTAGCCTGAATAATTTTCTTGTTGCTACTTGACTGATAACGATAAGACTTTCCAGTTGCTGAATTTAAGTATTCAATGATTTCCTTAATCGGACATATATTATATATATCTTCTTCTTTATCTATTTCTTCTTCTTTATCTAGTGCGTTACCATGCGTTACTGTAACGTTACATGTAACGTTACTATTTGCCAGTTGTTTCTGCTTCTCCCGATACTTTGCGATACGCTTCCGAGCTTGTTCCCTAGCCTTTTCCATCCCCTCTACACTCTGATGTTTCTCCCAGTTTGGAATAGTAATGGCATTATTAATAATCTCAATCATCCCAAACTGCTCAAAAGTTTGAAGTGCAGCCTGAACCGTATTCAATGGCCTGCGAAACAAAGTTGACAACATTTCATCCGTGTAATGCACACGGTCATTCATCATCAGGACACCGCTGTAATTCTGCTTGCCGGCAAGAGTAAGAAGCTTAAACCAAACCACGATAATCGTGTCGGCTTCTGGCAAAGACTCAATCAGCAGAATTTTTTCATCGTCAAAGATATCAGTGACAATCTTAATCCATTTAATCTCGCTAGCCATCATGTTCTCCTTGTCAAAATTAAGTGATCAATGCGCTCTCGGACAGATGTATCGGGAATCCAGTCAAGTTTCCGCATTCTCGTTACATATCTCACATCTATAACGAGCAATACCGCTAGTTCATCATTAGTCAGCTCACAATTTTGTACCCAAATAGCGTAATCCACCCCTGTATTAGACTTCAAATCACCTACTCGTTTGGGTACTTTGTGGGCGAATTCATGTCTGCGAACCATCCCTCTCCTCCCACATCTCAGCCATAATGCCCTTATTCCAAAGGTCCTGTTGGTAAATTCTAGCATTTTGCCATATTTCGAAAGTCTTTTTAAAATAATACTTCCGACCACGGACTTTTTTATTTATTTTTGCAACAATCCAGACCATAGCTAGACCTCACGATCTGCCAACAACTCTGCCTGACAATCGCAGATAGCCTGCAATCTGACACATTCTTGTATAGCGAACTTGTGCTGTTCACGAGTGCGTTGAAGCTCTTTATTTAATTCTAAAGCAAGAGCTTTCCACTTCTCTTCTGAACTTTTCAGAGGGTTAACTTTATTAGCAGAATTCTCTTCCTCAACACTCAAAAACTTTTTAATCATATTCCAAAATTTCATATAATCTTATCCTCCGTAATAAGTCCCAATCTGCAAGTATCTCAAATTCCGCTCTGGTTGCTTTTCTTCAATCGCAGGCTCTTTAACATCAATCTCAACAGGCTTACGGATAAGCCAGATTAAGATTGTGGTCAAAATAGCAATAGCAAGCAATGCCTGTTCCGTTGTTAGTAGTAGTTCTTCTGTCATATCACTGTCCTTTGCCAATTATTGTGGTACCATTCAATTACCGCATCACGAGGGTATTTTTCACGAGCATTTGGTATTCTCGGGAAATCTTTATGACAATTAAATCTCGAGTCAAAAGTCCCTGTGTCTTTCGTTCCTAAGAGCATTTCAGCACACTGAGATTTGTTGAGTTCCATTGGAAATCGTCTCTTTTCGTCTATAACAACGTGCATGACCTTTAACGCTCTATCCATTAACCCAGCTTCAAACTGTTCCAACATTTGAATCATTAGATCATTCATGGTATAATCCTCTTGTATCTTTATATTTGAGCCTGATTGCTGTCAGGCTTTTTTGCGTTTCACAGTTCATAAGCGTTCATCTCCGAAATTTTCATTTTGGTATTTGTGCTTGGTTCCCACGTCATCCAGTAAGACAATGCCGCTTCAGCGAATTTCTTTGGCAACATATCATAGCGATTGATGTTGAAATGGTCTTTGAAATCAACCTCAGCTTGTCGAAAGACCGACTGTGCAAAGATTTTGTCAGCATAGGCTGGACTGTCCATCCCACCTAGACAAGCAACGACACGTGCTTTTCTCTTCTTCAGCAAGGATTGAGCAAAGCTTGGATGAATTGGTTGTTCATTTTTGAGATAATCAACATCTTGAGCCAATACCAACTGCTGCTCTTTCAGTTTCTTCTGACCAGTAAATAGAGCAATGAAAGCTTCATCAGATAAATTCTCTGGCACGTAAGCTCCCTGCTGACGAATCTGTGGTAATACCTCGCTAGTTACCCAACGTTTGAATTCTTTTGCCTGTGGTAACTTACTGGATAAAATAAGTGAATAAAGACCAGATTCGTTTATGATGATTGTATTTTGGATGCGCCCCAAACTATCGATGAGTCCGTGTTTCACGGAGTCATCATCATCAACATGTCGAGAAATTGCATCAAGTGGTTTTAGATAACCTAAAATATCTGCCACATCTTTCCCAACAAACCAAGGCTCGTTGTTAATGGTAACAGTACGGACTTCCTGCCCGTGGAAAACAAAAATTTCGTTCATAAAATTCCTTTCTAATTTGATATAATAAAATCAAAAACTATTAGGAGACTAGCATGACTACTTCTGACATTATTGAAGTGTTATCAATCATTACCTCAACTATCATAGGACTAATCTCAATCTATTACTCCAACAAAGCCATCAAAATTGCTAGCAATGCAAACAAACTAACGGCAGAAATCACCGCAGAGACGAATAGACCTGTAGTCGTAGCCTATCTCGAAACCGTAGAAATTGAAAGTTTTCATAAATACATGGTTATAAAGAATTTTGGGAATACTCCTGCAACCATCCTAGATTTGAAATTCATGCAAAGCATTGACGAATATGATTTTAATATGTCCTCATTGATTGGTTACACTATTGCTCCATCACAAAAATTTATGCATGTCATCGATAACGACCTAAAAGGAACTGTCATAATAAACATCATCTATCAGACTGTGACCGGACAGAATTTTGATGAAGTTTATCAAGTCAAGCTAAATGCTACTGAAAAACTGTTTTGGATTGGCAGTAATGATCAAGATAAGCAATTAAAATTCATGAAAAACGCTGCCGAGGCCTTTATTAAGGTTTTGAAATAACCACTAAATACTCAATATTGAATGGTTTTTTATATGTTCAATCGTCTCATTAAGTACAAAAATTGCCTTTCCGCTTGTGAACTCTTTTTTAGCTAATAATTGAATAATATCTTGCTTAGCATTTTCAAGCTCCTCGTTTGTAATATAATTATTCACACCATACCCCTCCTTATTTCTCCAAGTGCTAAAATTGTTTCCCAAACATCTAGCCCCTCAAGGCTATCAACTATCAGTTGACTGAGCTGATGGTTTTTCTTTTGCCAGTTGGTAATCAGCTTGCTAGTCATCATCTCCCGCCACATTCTGCACTTCCACAATAGTTGCTGGGTCTTTTTTATCTGTTTCTTTAATAACATCCGCTACATATTGAGCTACTACTTCATCAAGTGTTTTATATTCCATTTCCTTCTCCTTTCTATATTTGTTTCCCCCTCCTATCCATGCTATAATTTAGCTATAGATACAGAAAGGAGGATAACAATATGAGTGTACATTTTGATACATTCAAAGAAGCTACATACAATTCTTTGAAAAAAATGATTTCTGGTGACGTTGACGTGGTCATAAATATGATTGAAACACTATTACAAGCTCAAGCAGATGACTTAGAAAATACGTTCACTAATCAGAAAATTGACATTTTGTCAAAACAAATTGATGAACTTGAGACTCAAGTTGATCGACTCTCTCGGTAGCGTTTAATAACTTCTGTTCAGATTGATCTTGCTCACTTTGCATTTCAGCAACAAAATCTGAATAAGCTTTTTCCCAATCCTTGACTATATCAGTAGTTGAGGCTTTTATTTTTCCGCTATATGGATAACGTTTTGGTCTCACGTTATTCTCCTTTCTACTCCTCCTCAAAACTTCTCCCAAGGATTTTCAATTCCCAAGACAGTAGCAACATTTTGCTTTACAATATCACTACCTTTTCCGTAGCTTAACAACTCAGAAATGACCGTACTAGACACGTTAACACTTTGAGCTAATTCATACTGTTTCATATCTAGCTCAATCAAGCGAGTTTTAATCATAGCTTTGATTTCTTTTAACTCTTTGCTCATATTTTTCCTTTCTTAAATTTGGTATAATAGACTTGAAATCTTTATAGAAAGGAGGTCAAGTCATGGATATAAATCAAGTTCGCATATTGGAAGCGTGCCATAAATTTTTGATTGGCATTACTTCTAGCAAAGACGCACTTCAAGATGATACTCTTGTCTATCTGTACCGAGGTCAACGAATTACGTTTGAGACCTATCAGGAATATAGCAATCTGACATTCACAGATTACTATTTGCAGCACGGTCGCTTACACGGAGAAAACAGCTATATTAACAATAGGCAGGAATTGGTTGACATCTTCCCTAGCGAAGAGCATTTACGGGCTTTACAGAGAATATCTGATGCCGACCAAGCTCGAATCCAGATCGTCAAATTGCTGACCCAAATCAATCTTGAAGTGCTATCTTCCAAGTATTCTGTCTTGAAAAAAGATAATTTCGGATACGATTTCTACAACTTCGAAACCAAAGAAAACTATCCAATCTATCTTTTTTCAGATAATGACAACTTTGAGCTAGTTGCTATCGGTTGATACAACTTCGCCTTCAAAGTCGAATGTTTTTAGCTCGTGAGCCAGTTGTTCAAGCTCGCGGGCTTTTTTATTGAACTCATCGCTCAGTTCAATAAAACGATCAATATTTGCAATTTTGACAGTTACAGTCATTGACCCGAATGCCATAGCATTTCCTCCTTTTTTATTATTTTTAACTAAAAAGTTAGCGAATTTCTTGACTTTTATCACCCAATAGGTTAAAATCAAAACATAGAGAAAAGACTTACTGAAAAGTAAGGTATTACCTAGAAAAAACAGACGCCAATCAGTTTCATTAGGCTTTATTTTTTAGTTGTCTTATTCGCTAACTCTTTAGCTTACAAAATAATAATACACCTTATTGGTTGAATTGTCAACACTTTTCTCCCAAAAAGTTGAATTATTTTTTGTCATGCCTTAGAAAGGTTGATAAAACAATGTTCCCAACGTTTGAAAGAATAAAAGAGCTTACCAAAAAACGAGGATTGACTCTTATTCAATTGGAAGAAAAGCTTGGTTATAGTCGGAATACACTTTATAAGTTGAAAACGCAAAAACCGAATGCTGAAAGAATTTCAGAAATTGCGGACTTCTTTGGTGTATCTACAGACTACTTACTTGGTAGAACGGATAACCCACGAATTGCAGATGACCAGAAGTTCTACTTTGAGGGACAAGAAGTGGATGTTGAAGAACTAGCTGGCACTGCTATGCGTTTCAACGGTAAACCAGTGACCGACAAGGACAAGAGAGCTATTCAGCGAATCATTGAAGGTTTCTTATTATCTAAAGAGGAGTAATTTCCTATGACAGTTAGAGAACTTTGTCAAAAGTTCCAGATTAGACTACATATCTTTAAAGATGATGAATACGAGGATGAAGCTTTCTATATACCTGGACTACAAACTATGTTCATCAGTAGCAGTATCGCTGAAGACGAACGAGTAAAAGTGGCCTTGCATGAATTGGGTCACAAAGGGCATTTACCACATCTCTACGAAATATTTCGTGAGAAATACGAAATGCAAGCAAATAGAAATATGATTCATCATCTACTCAAAGCAGAAATGGAAAATTGTGAAGATTATTCACATTTTAACTATCTAGTCTTTATGGAGAAGTATAAACTGAAAACCATAGCTGATGAGGCTATGGTAAAGGAAGAATACTATAATTTAGTAAGTTGGTATTAGGAGGAGAAAATGCCGAAAGCTGTTGAATCGTTTGTTTTTAGAGTTGCAGGGGTTACAAATTACAAGAAAGCAGTAAAGGCTACATGTAATGATATTGCCGAAGAATACGGAATCCCTGAAGTGACAAAATACTATAGAAATCTATCATCGTCCGAAATACGCGAGGAATTAGAAGGACTCTCTAATAAAATTTTCAAATATGAAGATATGTCTACTTCCGATGTTGAGTTAATAATGGAACCTGATAATCAGTATGATCCGAATGCTATAAAAATCTTGATATCGAATAACTTTGTGGGCTATGTACCTGCAAAAATAGCTAAAAAAATCAATAAATACTTAGTTGATGACAAATACTTTAATACTGCTTCTGCGGAGATAGTAGGTGGGCCTTACAAGGAATTTGACTATATTGAGGATAAAGTTGTTACCATTAATAACTTAGATATCGGATTTGAGATAGCCCTTATTATTTACGATTCTACGCAAACAGAAACGCATGTTTTAGTCGAGCAAACACAAGTTCAAGAACAGTCTACAGATAATATCTCAAGCGTTGTGAGTGAGGAATTTGACTGTATTGAAGATAAAGTTGTTCCCAACAATGACTTAGATATCGGATTTGAGATAGCCCCTACTATTTCAGATTCTACGCAAACAGAAACGCCTGTTTTAGTCGAGCAAACACAAGTTCAAGAACAGTCTACAGATAATATCTCAAGCTCTGTGAATACAGAAGAAAACAAGACAGATGAACAAATTGAGAGTAACGATGATAATATCGGAAAAGCAACTGAAACAATCGATCACACAGCCTATTTTGAAATGCTAGAGAATCAAAAGAAAGCAAGACAAAAAATATTGTTTGCTTTACTGTATGGTTTCTTAGCCCTATTTGGCTTGAGTGGTATCCCTATTTTCCCGCTACTTGCTATACCTTTGACTGTCTGGAGTATCTATAAGCTTATTAAACTATTCAAAAAATAAAAAAGCCCTACGCTCAAATTTTGGTCGAGGAGAGCGTAGGGCGAATCGTGTATAGTGAAAACCTGCTTTGCAGTAGGTCTCTTTACTATACCTATTTTATCAGAAAATGAGGTAAAAAACAAATGGCATTCTATAAAAAGCTCTCATCTGGTTGGCAGTATCGTGTTTCCTATAAAGATGCCAATGGAAAATACCGTGAGAAGTCTAAAAAAGGTTTTAAGACTAAATCACAAGCTCAAGCGGCTGCCATGGAATTAGAACTGTTCTTAAAGAAAAATACATTCATCAACAAAGACCAGAGTCTCTTAGAATACTACGAAAAATGGGCTAAAATCTATAAAAAGCCTCACGTTGCTGAAAGAACCTGGAAGAAGTACCAGCAGACCGAAAAACATATAAAGCAGTATTTTGGAAATACACTTCTCAAAGACATCACACCTACCCACTACCAAAGTATTGCTAACAAGTTTACACAAAAATATTCACAGGAAACGGCTGACAATTTCCACTACCATATCCAATCGGCTGTCAAGGTTGCTGTCCGTGAAAAAATTATCGATACCAATTTCTGTGAGGGGGCTATCGTCAAATCGAATCTAAATAGAAAGTCCGTTGAAGACAAGTATCTGGAAGAGCATGAGTATCTACACTTGATTGACATGTGTAAAGACAATATCCAATACCATTCCTATTTTACAATCTACCTTGCAGCAGTGACTGGTTTGCGTTATGGGGAGCTTCTTGGTTTACGGCTAGAAGATATTGACAAAAAAGGACAAATGCTGCATCTCAAGCAAGCTTTTGATTATACCTTTACTATGGATTTTATACCCCTAAAGTCCAAAAGTTCACAACGTTCTGTCCCTATTGATCAGCATACTCTAAAACTTATTCGAGCGTATCTAAAAAATCAAAAAGAACCAAATAAGGACAACAGACTGATTCCCAATATCAGCAATGCGGCAGTCAATAAAACGATTAAGAAGATTGTGGGCAGACCCGTCACTATCCACTCGCTCCGACACACTTATGCGAGTTTCCTGATTGCTCAAGGTGTGGACTTGATATCTGTCTCTCAAATTCTAGGGCATGAAAATCTCAATATTACACTTAAAATATACGCTCACCAGCTGGAAAAGCTGAAAGAGAAGAACAACGACAAAATTCGGAACATCTTTGATAACTTCGGACGAATTTCGGACGAATAGCCGAAAACCCTTGATACATCAAGGGTCTAAAATCCGTCTACCGCCTTTCAGTACCTGTATTAACAGGAATTAACAAAACGCAAAGCCCGATTTTTCGGGCTTTTTTGATTTTCCGTCTGGTTAAATTTGGCAAACTTTGAAAATAATTTGGGGCGAATTTGGGGCTACTAACTATAAAGCGATAAAATTTTAAAAAAAATCGAAAAAAGTTTGTAAAAATACCTCACTACTATTATAAATAATATTTTATAGATACATAAGGTAAGGCGAGATTACCTTAAACAAGGAAACTAACAGGAAGGAGTAATAAATGTTTAAGTACTTAAAAAGCCATTCAAGATTAGAACTAATAAGCTGGTCATCAAACTAAACCTTATCATCCTAACCATTGAGTGGCACATCGAATTGAATAGTGAGTAATCACTATCAACCCCCTCGGGGGTGTACTTAAATGTTATCAAAAAATACTATGAAGGTAAAATACAAAGTAAATAAACACGGTTTTGACTGGAAAGCTTTCCTAGTGTGGTCATTGCTCTTTGCATTGATACTCTGGTTGGTTTTCGGATAAGGAGTATCTATGATCCAAGTATTATCAAAGGAAGAAATGATGAACTTCTTCCAGACGCATTCACGCTATCAAATTGCACAAGCCACGGGCATATCAGAGCAGACCTTGGCAGACTATGTCAAAAGTCGGACTGATATTGGTGGCATGTCTTTTGATAAAGTGATAAAGATTACTGCATACTATGAAAGTTTGAAAAAATAAATTCTATCACAAGAGAAAGTGACTGGGCAAAACTAGCCAGTAAATAAAAAACACAGATAGAGTCAAGCTGAGTATGATGAAATCCTGCCGAACTGTCTGTGTTTTTCTTTTTATCTCTATTATCTTAGACTATTTTCTTAGCCAATTTCGTTAGATTCATGCTCATTAGGAGCGATCGTACTAATCAAAAATTTGAAACAAAAAAGAGCGATTTCTCGCCCCTTAATATTTTTTTCTTACAACTCAGCAATCTGGCTCAAGTTAACTTCGGCAATGGTATCATTACCAAACATAGAGATAACCATTTTGACCTTATTGTTATCAATCTCGGTGATTTTACCGGTGTAGTCTGTGAAGGCTCCGTCAATAATGCGAACAGTGTCACCAACTTTCACATCAGTATCAAATTCTTTTACAGTTTGACCCATTGATACCAAGATTTGACGGATTTCTTCTTCCAAAAGTGGCGTTGGTTTTGAACGGTTCCCGTGCGAGCCCACGAAACCAGTTACGTTTGGAGTATTACGCACCACAAACCAAGCTTCATCAGTCATGACCATTTCAACCAATACATAGCCCGGGAAGCGATTTTCTTCCACTTCCTTAACTTCGCCATTTTTCTCAACTTGTACTGTTTGAGTCGGAATTTCTACACGAAGAATATTCTCCAGCATATTGTAAGTATGCGCACGTTGGAGTAAGTTTTCTTTTACTTTATTTTCATAACCAGAATAAGTTTGCAAAACAAACCAACCTTTATCAAAACTATCGTACATTTTCTTTCCTTTCTCTGGAACCTGTGCCTCGTATTCTTTAATGAAAGATTCATTCAAAAACTACGGTATGTCATTTGAAGACGCTAAAAAAAAGCCCGAAGGCTTTCGCTTTTCTCTATTATATCACTTCCATTTTGAATATGGCAAGCATTTTCTAGAAAATATTAATTAAACTCATAATTCCTTTTGACAAAATAAGGTCAAATAGGTAAATGAGAGCAACAAAGAATGCGGAATACTGAATCACTGAAGCAAAGTCTTTCCAGCTTTGTTTTCCAGTAGGCCAAGCAGTCTCTTTTAAAATGCCAAAAATATCTGAAACGAATTTCATATGCAACTCCTATCGGGTTTCCTTGTGAACAGTGTACTGACCACAATGTTTACAAAATTTATTTACTTCTAACCGTGTTGGTTTGGGATTGCTCGAAAGGTTTATCGAATAATTTCGAGAGCCACAAACCGTACAGGCTAAACTTGCTTTTTTTAGTGCCATCATAGCCCTCCATCTTTACTATTCTAACATGTTTTATTCAGTTTGACAACTACTCAAACCAACTTCTTACCGTATCCCATAACGTTTTCGCCCGTTCTGGAATATTGGCATCTAGGATTTGTTGTTTTGTCTTTTCAATCAAATCCTGTGCTTGAGTAGTAATATCTTGCACTTGATCAGAGGTAACGACCGAATCTGAAGCACTTGTATCCTCTTCTTGAATCGCTACAATACCATTTTGAACATAGGCATTCTCCACATCAAAGGCAGTCCCTGCTGTATTTGGCAAAATCGCATCAGCTACTGTACGGAAGACTGTTGGAGCCATCCAGTAGCTACTGCTATCAATGTAATGATTCTCATCCGTCTGTTCAAAGCCAACCCACTGACTGATAACCAAATCAGGTGTATAAGCAATATACCACTGGTCATTAACAAGATTTACATCAAAACTTGTTTCGGTTGTTCCCGTTTTTCCTGCAAGATAGTAATTGGTAGCATCTGCAGATACACCTGTACCATTCGTATAGGTCCCAAGCATCATAGAGGTCATTTTATCTGCAACCGATCGGTCAATTACTTTTGTACTTGTCTCGCGATGCTGAGCCAATACCTTTCCACCCGCTGTCTCAATACGTGTAATTAGATGAGCATCCTTCATTACACCATCATTTGCAAAAGCACTATAGGCCTGAGCCATTTGCAAGGGGTTCGTTTCCACCCCTGATCCGATTGACGCACCAAGTACCTTTTCAACATTTTCCATATCAAGACCAAACTTTTGACCAAATTCAAAAGCCTTGTCAATCCCCAAGGTATTTACAATATATGCAACTGGCAGATTGTAAGATAAAGCTAAAGCTTGGTACATTGGGATGGTATCCGAAGTTGAATAGTCATAGTTGTGTAAGGTATAATCTCCATAGGTTTCTGTATGGTTATCCAAAGGTGTATCAATTGCCCAACCCGCTGCTACCGCAGGCGCATAGGCAACAAGCGGCTTAATAGTTGAACCGGGACTACGCTTAGCTTGAGTCGCAAAGTTGAATGTTCGAAACACAGCATCTTCCGAACTATTCACGCGCCCAACCAAGGCTCGAACACCACCACTTGTAGGATCCAAAGCTACACTAGCAGCTTGAGCCGAGGTTCCATCATAAATTGAAGTCGGGAACATAGTTTCATCATTGAAGATAACCTGCATACTCGCTTGAGAATTTTGGTCCATTTCGGTATATATTCGATAGCCGTTATTAATGACATCTGATTCTTTAAGGCCATAGCGATCAATCGCTTCAGCAATAACTGCATCAAAGTAAGATGGATAAGAATAGTTATCTTGTTTACCAGTATAGGTATCTGCTAACTGGCTCGCTAAATCGACTTGAAAACCTGCATTGGCAGTTGCCTGATCAATATAGCCAGCGTTGACCATATTTTGCAAGACTGTATCTCGGCGATTGATTGCATTTTCTAAGGAATAATAGGGATTATAAATTTCTGGACCTTTAAGCATCCCTGCTAAAACAGCTGATTGTTCAATCGTCAAGTCACTAGCAGAAATACCAAAATATTTTTGACTAGCATCTTCAACTCCCCAAACCCCATTACCAAAATAGGCATTGTTGAGATACATTGTAAGTATTTCTTGCTTACTGTATTTTTTATTGATTTCAAGGGCTAGGAAGAACTCTCTAGCCTTTCGACTAATGGTCTGCTCTTGTGTCAAAAATGCATTTTTAGCTAACTGCTGGGTAATCGTTGAACCACCACCTGAACGCCCCAAGGTCAAAACAGCTAAGATGGTTCGTTGATAGTTTATCCCTGAGTTTTTATAAAAACTTCTGTCTTCTGTAGCAATCACCGCATTCTCAAGATTATCAGAAATAGCATCTAATTCTACATAAGTCCCTTTTTGACCAGATAAGGTACCTGCTTCAGCACCGTCCTTATCATAAATAATCGTTGTAGCCTTTAATGCTTCCTGCAAATCCCCAACATTCGCAGTCTTTGCAAGAAAGAATAGGTAACCACCTACCGTAAGAACCATTATCCCTATCAAGATCAAAACTATTTTTGTCAGTTGATAGCGCCGCCAAAATTTACGCACCGGCTCTGGAATGCGAGACTTTTTCTTTGGTTTGTCTGAATGACCACGATTTCCCCTGCGACTACGGCTAGGTCTGTCATCATTGTCAGATTGAAAATCATCTGGAACTTCAATCGGCTGGTGTTGCAAATCGTCCATAGAACACCTCTTTCTAGTGATTTTGTACCATTATACAATATTTTCTTTCAGCTAGCTGAGAAAAACACCACTGCAAACCTGTCACAGCCGAACAGCGGAATTTTTTGTCAAAATATGATAAAATAGGGAGATTCTGAATCAGAAAAGGATTTCCAATGACACAAATATATGATATTACCATTATTGGTGGCGGACCCGTTGGTCTATTTGCCGCCTTCTATGCCCATCTCCGCCAAGCTAAAGTCAAAATCATTGACTCCTTACCACAGCTTGGGGGCCAACCGGCTATTCTCTATCCAGAAAAAACAATTTTGGATATTCCAGCCTTCCCTAGCTTAACAGGACAAGAATTAACCGATAACCTCCTTGCCCAACTCTCAACTTTTGAGACAACCATTTGCCTCAATGAAACTCTGACTGCCATTGAACCAGGAGAAGTTATTTCCTTGACAACCACCAAAGGCATCCACCAGACAAAAACTCTCCTTATCGCCATGGGAGGTGGCGCCTTTAAGCCTCGTCCACTGGAAATCGAGGGAGCAGACAGCTTTGAAAACGTTCACTATCATGTATCCAATATCCAACAATATGCTGACAAAGATGTAGTCATCTTAGGTGGAGGAGACTCCGCGGTTGATTGGTCATTAGCTTTTGAGAAAATCGCCAAGACTACTCACATTGTCCACCGTCGCGACAACTTCCGCGCCCTTGAACACAGCGTAGAGGAACTCAAGCAGTCTAGCGTCACCATCCATACACCACTTGTCCCTAAAGGGCTTTCTGGGGAAAATGGCAGAGCTTCTGCCATTCATTTCGACAAGGTTAAGAGCGAGGACAAACTTACCCTGCCTTTCGACCACCTCTTTGTCAACTACGGTTTTAAATCATCCGTCGGAACGCTGAAAGAATGGGGTTTGGAGCTCAATCGCCACCGCATCGTCGTCAACAGCAAACAAGAAACTTCTGTTCCAGGTATTTATGCCATCGGTGACTGTTGTTTCTATGAAGGCAAGATTGACCTGATTGCAACTGGTTTTGGCGAAGCCCCAACCGCCGTCAACAATGCCATGAACTATCTCAATCCAAATGAAAAAGTGCAACCTAAGCACTCAACCAGTCTGTAAGATGAAAATTGACATTCGCATTCCACAAGCCTTTCCACAACTCACTGTTAAGGAAGTCTTGGAAGATTATTTTCTTATTCCTAGAAAAATCCGCCATTTCCTCCGCACCAAGAAGCACGTCCGTGTCAACGGTGAGCTGATTAACTGGCAGAGCCCGATTACCGCAGGCGACTTGTTAGAATTGACCTTTGACCAGGAAGATTATCCTGAAAAAAGCATTCCTCTGGGACAGGCGGACTTGGTGGAGGAACTCTATCAAGATGAGCACCTAATTATAGTCAACAAGCCCGAAGGTATGAAGACCCACGGTAACGAGCCGACGGAGATCGCCCTGCTTAACCATGTATCTGCCTATGTCGGCCAGACCTGCTATGTAGTCCACAGGCTGGATATGGAAACCAGCGGAGCCATTCTCTTTGCTAAAAATCCTTTTATCCTACCCATTCTCAATCGGCTTTTGGAAGACAAGGTCATCTACCGTGACTATCTCGCCCTCTGCCAAGGGCAGTTAAAAAAGACCGATTGGACCATTACCGATAAGATTGGACGGGACCGGCACGATCGCAGAAAGCGAGTCGTTGACAACCAAAAAGGACAAGCAGCCTTCACTCAAGTCCATCTCTTGAAGACCATTGGCAAAAATAGTTTGGTCGCCTGTCGCCTCCAGACAGGTCGGACCCACCAGATTCGGGTTCATCTAGCCCACAACGGTCATGCCCTAATCGGTGACCCTCTTTATAGTTATGTAGCCGCCCCCCGACTCATGCTCCACGCCCAAAAACTCAGCCTAACCCATCCGCTAACTCTGGAAAAAATCAGCGTAGAAGCAAGGTCGGAGAGTTTTGAGGAAGTATTGAAAATGTAAAGAAAACTCACTATTTCAACAATGGAAATAGTGAGTTTTTCTATATCAATAATATCTATTTGACACTTCTTCTCTTAGGATCCAATCTGGAGTAAACAAAACTTCCCAGATAGACGATAACAAAAGCTCCTGCAATCAAGCCAAGAAGTCCATGAAAGTCCTGTGCATTGGGAAGAGCTAGCACAAGTAAGCACACCAGAAAAGCAACTGTACTATTCAAGTCTTCCTTCTTCTTGTAAAAGTGATAGAGTTGATTCAGCACAACTACATTTAGCGATAGGGTAACAAATAGTAGATGGATTGGCATAGATTTGCTCCTTTGATTAAATCTTAAATTATTTTTTCTTATTTCGTTTCAACAGATGCACAAGGGCAAGACTGAAAAACATAACATTGATCATCAATTCAAGCTTCCCGACATTGGACAAGCCCAATCGATAGATAAGGGCTATCAACAATATTGCTACCAGAATAACGTAACCTATTTCTTTGACAAATTTTATTTTTTCCATAGTATCTCCAGAAACAAGAGTCTACAATAGCCCTAAACTGTCTCATTATAAATCTTGAAAATCCGCTTCTTCACCAAAACCTTGCCTACTTAACTTGTATTCCCTCTGTTTTAAAAAGGGAATTA
This sequence comes from Streptococcus sp. VTCC 12905, assembly GCF_049893385.1. NCBI lineage: Bacteria > Bacillati > Bacillota > Bacilli > Lactobacillales > Streptococcaceae > Streptococcus > Streptococcus sp. VTCC 12905. The sequence goes on from NZ_JBMVJC010000003.1 coordinate 52,127, forward strand.
GGAAATTTGAAAAAACTAGCACCCCTGCATACAGAGTCACATGAGATCCCGTCCATAGCAGATAAAACAAGACTATATATACCAACTTCACCAAAGTCATTATTTTTACTCCACTAGATAGAATACAATCATTGACAATATAGAATAAATGATGAATTGAAAGACATGACTAAGTATTGCTTGGAGCGAGAGACATTTCACAAGTCTATTTTGCTCTATGTACTGCTTTTCTTCTAAAAAGGAGAGAGCTCCTTTAGAAGCGTATGTTTCTATAGATAGTGTGATGGGTATACAAACCAATAACATGACCGAATCAATTAGCAATAGCCACTTCAAAAAAGGAATGTATTTTTGAAACAATAATGAATACGTAGCTAATAGCTTCAGAGATACCGAAATCAGATTAAAATAAAGAGATGTAAAGGATTGTAGCTTTAGCAATCTATTTCTGTCCTTAGAATGATAGAGTTCATGTAAAAAAGCAAAGGCATCAACCAAATAATCACTTTCTAAATTTTTCACTCCGACAGTATGTGCTATCGGGCGATACCAATAAGCCTTTGATTCGACAATTTTAGGGGGATCTACAACTTCCCTCTCACAGAACTGTTGAAAAATCGTATGTAAATCATCACTTATTCTTAGTTCTTTACGAATGTGTCTGTTTAAAATAATTTTATTCGTTACACTTAAAATGCTTAGAATAGTGAAAGCAATAAGTAGTATAACAACCATTGAAATTTCTTTTTCACTTTGAAGTTTCATCACCAGAATTTACAACGTCTCCCTTTGTACTACACAACCACACCAACAACGACAGTAGCACCCACTTTTGCAAGTGTAACTATTATTTTTTTAAAATCAATTTTGCATAGAGAATCATGATCAGGACTATTATAAAGAATAGAGTATTGACCCAAATAATGTATTTCTTTATTTCTTCGTTGACATGATCATATGTTAGAAATGTGATGGATGAGATTAGTAAACAGCCAAAAAAGACAAGTACAAATATTTTTTCAATTTTCATTATTTCATTACCCTGACATTTTTTGATAGCTATAGAATACAGATGATTTTTGACAGCATGATAATCAGATTGGTTACACGATTGAACAAGGAAATTTTTTAATAACTTTACATCACTCGTAACTGGGATTCTTCACAGAACTATATATTTACCAAAGCTCGTTTATATTTGTATTATAACAACGCATTTATTTTCAGTCAATAATTTTTGCTATTTTTTATTACAATTATATTGGACTCACCCCCTAACATCGCACCAATAAATCCCTCTTAGCATTATTTCAACAGTAAATTTGTGCATCATTATAACAGGATATTCTCGGATACAAAAAAACCTCTCGTTAGAGAGGCTACAGATTATTCAAAAATATTCCCCAATTCGACGTCAACGCGGTTTTCCTTGACATTGATATCCGTCACAGCCAGCAGGGATTTGTAATTCGCTACGCTGCGGTCCCCTTTTTGGTTTTCCGCAAAGACAGCCACGCCTACCAAGGTCGAGTCAAACTCAGACAAGAGGCTAATCATACCATTGATAGTTCCACCATTTTTCAAGAAGTCATCGACGATTAAGACACGACTTCCCGCCTTCAAACTACGTTTAGACAGGAACATCTTTTCGATACGGTCGCTAGATCCTGACACATAGTTGACAGAAACAGTTGACCCTTCCGTAATTTTCAAATCACGGCGAACAATGACAAATGGTACATTAAGAACATTGGCAACCGCATTCGCTAATGGAACACCTTTTGTTGCAACTGTCATGACAGCATCGATTTTTTCATCTTTAAATGCATTTGCAATAATGCGACCCACATTTTTTAGGATGTGAGGCGTTGATAAGAGGTCTGAGGAATAAATATAACCGCCAGGTAAGATACGGCTACTTTCAGCCATCTGACTGCGCAGTGTCTCTGCGATTTGCAACGACTCTTCTTTTGAGATAGACGGTGTGAACACAACACCTCCACTAGCACCAGTGATGGTTTCAATTTTCCCAATGGAGCTTTCCTCAAAAGCCTTTTTAATGATGGCAATATCTTCGGAAATGGAAGATTTAGCTGATTCATACTTTTCAGCAAAGGTATTCAAACTTGTCAATTCATAAGGGTGGTTGATGAGATAATTGGAAATCACTACCATCCGTTCGCTTCTTCTTAACTTCATATAATCATCCTCTAAATTTATTTTTTCTATTATATCACAAAAACAACAAAAAGCGAACTTTTTATATAAAAAGTCCGTCTTTTTTCGCATTTTATAGAAATACTACCGATACCATGAAGGGGAATAAAGCCTATAGTGTTCATACCAACCAACTATTCTCTCAGCTTGCGCCTGCATCAAGGGGATTTGTTCGGGATCTACTTGTTCTGCCCAAGAAAGAGCTCCTAGACTATTTACTGTGATATAAAGAGCAGTGAGTCTCCAAAATTCCTCTGCAATGCATCCTTCAAAATAGGCATCCACCTGACCACGCGCAAAGGCTGGAGACAAATCTGCCGTGAAAATCAAACGGTTGAATTCTTCCCAGGGGTCTCCTATATCGTAGCGATCAAAGTCTAAGATTTTGAGTTTTCCATCTCTTCCCAGTAGAAAATTACCTGTATGAAAATCTCCATGATGATAGGCAATCGGTCTCCTTTCAAGCAAATGACGGTTGGCTTGGACAAAGTCTATCATGGCTTGATCATTTGGATAGGAATGACTAGTTGCTTGGTAGGCAGCTAATTTACTGTCAATCTTTGCCTGATAAAAACTGTTCCAGTCGCGCAGACTTTGATCAATAGGCAGACCATGCAGGGCTCGTAAAAACTTTCCAGCCTGACAGCCCAGTTCATACAAGACAGAATCCGGCAGATCGGAAGCCACTTTATTCATATCCTGACCTTCCACCCATTCATAGAGAGTGTAAACAGACAAGTCATCCGCCCAACAGCTTAGTGGCTCTGCCACAGGCAAACCTAGACCAAACAGGTTTTCAACTAATTGAAATTCGAATTTCTTGACCTCAATAGCTGTCCGCTCTGCTATTCTCAACAGACCAAAGCGACCATCTTCTAGCTCAACCTTGTACTTTTGGTCCGTGGACCAGCCTTTGGTGAGGGGCTGTCGAGACACTATCCTAACTGCCATCAGTCTAGGTTGGGCTTATAGAAGGCGCGGTTCTCCATGGCAAAGATACGGTTGGTCATCTCGCCTGGGCCAACCTTATCCAAGGCCGACAGCATCATCATCATTTCCGCATCGATATTGTCAATCATGTGGAGGATTTCCGCCTCCATAATCTGCGGACGGACAGGGCTTCCATACTCCAAGAGGCCGTGGTGGCTGAGGATAACGTGGCGCAGAACAGTCACTTCCTCCAGACTGTCATCGATGCCCAATTCCATCAAGACCTTGGTAATCTCTTCATCAATCAAGGAAATGTGCCCAATCAGATTGCCACGGACAGTGTAGCCTGTGTTATCAGGGCCTGTCAGTTCAATCACCTTGGCTAGGTCATGAAGCATGATTCCTGCAAAGAGCAGGCTCTTATTGAGCTGAGGATAAATATCACCAATTTTATCCGCCAAGCGTACCATGGTCGCGGTATGGAAGGACAAGCCTGAATAAAAGGCATGGTGATTGGTCTTGGCCGCTGGATAGGAATAAAATTCCTTTTCATATTTACCGTAAAGAGCACGGACAATCCGCTGCCAAGTGGCATTTTCTATGAGGAAAATCATCTGATTTAGGTAGTCCTTGGTGTCCTTGACATCCACAGGTGGTTTTTCCTTGAAATCAGCAGGGTCGTTGGGTTCACCAGCTTTTGGCAAACGAAGAACCAACTGATTGACTTGGGGTGTATTATTGTAGACTTCACGGCGTCCCTGCATATGAACTACAGTTCCAGCAGTAAAATCCTTGATTTTCCCTGGTTGGGCGTCCCAGAGCTTGCCCTCAATCTCACCAGTCTCATCTTGGAAGGTCAGAGCCAAGTAGTCTTTGCCAGCCCGTGTTTGACGGACTTCTGCTGTTTTGATCAAATAGAATCCTTCGAAGAATTCATCTTTTTTCATTTGGTTAATTTTCATTATCTTCCTCATCTAATGGGGACAAGCCAAGCAGTCCCTTAGTTTGATCATCTTCGTACAGGTCGATGGCTCGAAGACTACGCTCGATAGCGTTGGTTCGAGTCGTTAGGAGTTTGTCAATATTGCTGCTGGCCTGATTGAGTTGTTTCTGAGCCTTAAGCAAGAGGTCAGAAAACTTGCCAAATTCCAGCTTGACATTGCCCAAGACCTTGGAAATATCATCGGCCGACCGTTGAATATTGAGGGTTTTAAAGCCGACAGAGAGCGAATTAAGCAGGGCAGAAAGCGTGGTCGGTCCTGCTATCACGATATTTTCCTGACGGCGAAGGTCATCAAAGAAAATCGGATTGCGGACCACTTCTGAATAAAGCCCTTCGGTTGGCAAGAACAACACACCAAAATTAGTCGTTTCAGGTGGATTGAGGTACTTGCTCTGAATGTCCTTGGCAAAACGTTTAATAGCAGCCAAGAGATTTTTCCGATGGAGGTCAATCTGGTCCTTATCCCCACTTTCGTAAGCATCTTCCAAGCGGTAGTAATCCGCCAGCGGAAACTTGGAATCGATTGGCAAGTAGATATAGTCGCCTTCCGTCTGTCCTGGTAACTTGACCGCATACTCCACGCGCTCACTAGAGCCTGAAACCGTGGCAAACTCTCGCTCATATTGGCTAGGTGTCAAAATATCCTCGATAATCTGTCCCAGCTGCAATTCACCCATGATGCCACGGGTTTTGGTGCCAGACAGGACCTTGTTAAGACTACCCACATCACGCGCCACCGTCTGCATTTCGCCCAGACCACGATTGACCGATTCCAATTGCTTAGACACTGTTTCAAAGGAGGCTTGTAGGCGGGTTTGCAGGGTTTTCTCCAGCTTTTCCTCAACCGTCTGCCGCATTTCTTCCAGGCGTTTTTCATTGGACTCCTGAATGGCCTGCAAACGGCGGTCGGTGGCATCTCGCGTTTCCAAGTGGCTCTTATTCAGCTCTTGACGGATGTCCGTTAGCTGTTGGTAAAGTTCCGTGCGGAGTCTTTCCACTTCCTGATGAATGGCTTGCTGCTGTTTGAGAGTTGCATTTTCTAGTTGATAGCTGAGCTGATCAGACAAGCTGTCTGCTGTGTCTTCTGCCTGATCTTGCAAAAGCAGGGCCAAGCTCTGCCATTTTCCATAAAGAAAAACCAAGGCGAGCAAGACCAGTATCAGTAAAATAAGTAGTACAATATCCATCTAATTCTTATCCTTACTGTAGATTAGGACCACATAGCCCTTATCCAGTTGAATGTATATATCTCTATCTATAAATTCGTTAGAGGAATAGCATTTTTTGAAAAAATAATTGCTGGCATCCAGCGGATACTTGGCATGACGAATGGTCAGGCGACTGCCATCTGACGGCATAAAGGAAATATAGGTCATTCCTTGAATAGGTTGAATGATATGCCTTCCTGCAGGTCGAAAACGAACGATGTTCTGACTGTCCACTAATTCAATTTGCTCCATGTAGGGTGCCAAGTCAGGCTCTGCAGCTAGAAAGAGATTGGCCATCATATGATCCATGCGTCCACCCAAGGCTCCGTATATGTGAACCTGAGCCTGCGGATAAACTTTGAACACTTCCTTTAACGCTAACTCTAAGTCTGTGTCATCTTTTTCAGCAGGTGCTTGTAGGAACCGCTCTGCTAGATCCTTTATCCGCCCTAATTCTTCAGGTGTCACCGAGTCAAAATCACCGATAGCCCAGTCAAGAGGTAGGGAATGTTCCAATAGACGAAGTGAGCCTGCGTCTACCCCTACATAGAGGTCTGCAGGCTCAGGAAGGCAGTCAAATGAACCACCTGCTATTAGGGCAATCTTAATCATGGAGGGCTGCTTTCAATTTGGCAACGTTGACATCCAAATCGCCTTTGAAGAGGTAGGAACCTGCCACAAAGACATTGGCACCCGCATTTTTGGCTGAATGAATGGTCTTATCGTCAATTCCGCCGTCCACTTCGATGTCAAAGTTCAAGCCTTTGGCTTCACGGAGTTTGACCAAGGCCTCAATCTTCTCAGCTACTTCTGGAATGTAGGCCTGACCACCAAAACCTGGGTTGACCGTCATGAGAAGCACCTGATCCACTAAGTTGAGCACAGGCTCAATGGTCACAAGAGGTGTCCCTGGATTGATGACCACACCCACCTTCATACCAGCGGCACGAATTTTTTGCAGGGTTCCATGCAGGTGAACCGTTGCTTCTGCATGAATGGTTAAAATATCTGCACCCGCACGTGCAAAGGTCTCGATATGATTTTCAGGATTGGACACCATGAGATGGCAATCAAAAACCAGCTTGCTATGAGGACGCATAGCCGCAACCACATCCGCCCCAAAGCTGATATTTGGCACGAAATGACCATCCATGACATCAATGTGCACATACTCCACACCTGTCTTTTCTAAACGTTTGAGCTCTTTTTCAAAATTTGCATAATCTGCCGCCAAAATAGACGGTGCAATCTTATAATGTGACATACAGAACCAACTTTCTATTTGAATTTCTTACTAACCTTGGCATAGGTTTCACGCTGATTTTGGATTTCGCTGAGGAATTGGAGATAATTGTCAAAGCGACTTTGGGAAATGGCAGAGCTGACAACAGCTTCTTTGACTGCACAATCCGGCTCATGGGTGTGGGTACAGGTCCTAAATTTGCAGTTCTGGCTGGCTTCTGCAATCTCTGGGAAACAATCTGTCAGTGCCTCAGCCTCCTTGACTTCATAGTCTAGAGATGAAAAACCTGGCGTATCCGCAATTTTCCCACCGAAGACATTGTAGAAACTGACCGCACGAGTGGTATGGCGACCACGCCCCAGACTATCTGAAATCGCACCTGTTTCCAAGGCTAATTCTGGCGCAATGCGATTGAGAAGAGTCGATTTGCCAACCCCTGTCTGCCCCATAAAGACCGTCACCTTATCCTGCAATAATGGCGTCAATTCCTCCAAACTATAGACAAAAGGATAGCCAATTTTCTCATAGATAGCCTTGAAGGCATCCATCTCCGCCCGTTCTTCTACCAAGTCCATCTTAGAGATATAAATAATGGGATCCATGTCCTTCTGTTCCAAAAGCACTAGGAAACGGTCTAGTAAATTGGCATTAAAATCAGGTTCCTTGGCCGACATGATAACCACCGCCTGATCGATATTGACGATAGGAGGTCGAACCAGACTATTTTTCCGCTCATGAATCTTTAAAATGTAGCCTTCTGAGTTTTCCTCCGCAGAAAAGTCCACAAAATCACCCACGTAGGGCGTTTGTCCCTTCTTACGAAAATTCCCTCTGGCTCTGGTTTGATAAATCTGTCCATCTGCCTCGACATAGTAAAAACCTGCCAAGGCCTTGATAATTCTTCCTTGCAATGAAGACTCCTTTGTGTGTACTTGTTCCTATTATACCAAATTTCCTAAGAAAAAACCGCAAGCGGTTTCGATTTTGCATTTTACTCTAGTCATTTCAATTGAAAAATTGTATAATAAAAAGCAAGCGGAGGTGGTGGAACGGCAGACACGCATGCTTCAGGCGCATGTGCCCATCGGGTGTGAGGGTTCAAATCCCTTCCTCCGCATTATTTATAAAGGATAACCCCAAGTCAAAGTTGATGACTTGGGGTTATTCTTTATTCTGATCATTTGGCTTCAAATCATTTAAGTAATTTTAACCAGATTAGCTTTGAATGCAAGATATGGGCCACAAAAATCTGATGTCTCTCTTTTCATAAGTAGAAAGTTTTTGATTTGCGATAGAAAGCCATATAGTAACAAAGCCATAATCCCCATCCCATCAAGCTAATCGCAATCACCGGTAACAACCACCACTGTTGTTTATAGGATAAGACAAGGGTATTCTGCCCTTTTTGGCTTGTGACTGTTGGAACTCCGATAGTGGAAAGTTTTATATCTTCTCTATTTAACACTTGATGGTTTAGGACCAGCTGGCTATCTTGGTAAACAATAATCGGAACCGCCGTTTCTTCTGCTTCTTTTGCTGTCCATGTAATCACTAACTGATTCCCTTTAACCTGCTTTTCAAAATTATTATTTGGAAGAATAATCTGGTCATGGTAAGCATGATAGGCCTTACGTGTCTCTTCATTTGTTGCAGGTCCGGATTTTTCTTCTAAATTTGGTAAGTAGTCTGGAGTTGATTTCTGAGCAAGATAAATAAATTCACTCAAGTCTGATGAATGGAGAGAATCACGCAATTCATCAGCCGAACCATAAAGAGAAGTATAGATCCGGTGTTGCATAAAGGTATCACTATAGTAGTCCTCTTGGATGTCTTTACCATTTTGATACCATATAAACCCAACTCCGATAAAAAGAGACATTAAAACTATCTTAGAAAAAACTTTTTGCAACTTCTCGGATAGGCGTGTTATTTGCAATCCAACGACAACTAGTAAAAAGACATTAGCGTAAAGGAAAAATCGAGAAGGAAATTGAATCAACTCAATAATGGCAATTCCCTTCCCTGCTACTAATTGCCAAGGAAATAGATTAGTTGATAAAATTAGATATATCGTATAGGTTATAGATAATCCTGCAAGAACCCGAGAATGCTTTTTCCAATTTTTTACCAAAAAGAAAAGAAAAAGTCCAAAGTAGAGTGGCAAGGAATACGGATAGTACAAGAATCGGATTTTGAGGTGAGTGACTGTTGATAATACAAACTTCTTATTCACAAATGGGGGTATCAAAGTATTTGTCACCTCAATATTAATGAGTGGTAACCAAATATTCATTGTTAGCAGTAGGAAAACAAGTATTGATTTGGCAACTTCTCCAACAATCTTAAACTTTTGTTCTGATTTTAACCAACCAAAAAGAAAGATGATTCCATAAGCGATAACTAAGAATAACGTTGACAACATGTGAACCTGCAACATCAACCCTACTGCTCCTGCCATAAGGAAAATAGGAACTTTCTTGGTTTGCAAGAAACGAACTGCTGGAATAAGACAAAGCGGAAACAGTGCCACTCCCCAGCTAGTGAAACCTTGGGATACCCACCAATATTGAATAGAATAAGTTGTCACGAAAAACATTGATAGTAAAAGAGAGAGTGAGTATTTGACCTTAACCTCGCGGAAGAGAACATATAAAGAAGTTGCGCTCAGTGTTCCCAAAAATAAATTAGAAACAATCTGATAGCGGTACCAAGTGCCACTCAACAATACCAAGACGCTTTGCAAGTATGCAAAATATGGGCCATAGAGAGCATTAACAATTCGACCAGACTGTTGATAGCCATACAAACTGATAATATAAGAGAAATTTCCCTCCTTCAGTTGCATTGCTCCATCATAAAAATGATTGTAATGGAAAATCAAATCTGCTCCTGTTACCATCCCCTTAGTCACTAAATGTGGAACTAATAATAAAATAGAAAAGCCCACAAATAGGCTAATTGCCACAAGGTGGGGATGTTTTTTTTGTAACTTTTTAAACATATTTATACCTTCATGTGAAGAAAAATTTCCTTCCATTTTGTTACCTATATACAAAATTATCTACTTATACAGTTGTGGGTGCTACCTCTAAACAAGAATCTACTAACGGAACACCAAAATAATGTCTATTACTCTCCGAAAATCAAAAATATGCCTTGGCCAGAGACTTAATGAATAACATATTCAGTGGAGGTTTTTGACCAATAAACTTGAGTTAAGAACGAAATAGAGTTCTACCTTCGGCTTGGAGACGCAAACACAAATCGATTTATTTCCAACCTTCAAAGGTAAATCAAACCTTTGGAACTAAGCTATTTTTATTTTTCATTGAGTATAAACGAGTATCTAGCACCCTACCTCAAAGGATAAGGCTGGAACAATATTGCCCAGCCTCAGTTCCTTTTAGTATAACAAGCTTTCGTGAGTCAGTCAATGAATAACACAGAAGTTCCACCTCATATCAACTAAGTAAACGAATTCAATTTCATTATGTAAGCGCGAAGTATGAAAAGCGAGCCAGCATAACCATATTACTTTACTACAACTTTTATCTGTGTTAGAATACCATAAATTTATTTTTTAGGAGTTAAAATGAAAACGGCATTAGTACTAATTGACTTTCAACAAACATTTCGAGATGGGTCTTGGGGTACTTCTAGTAATGATCAGGCCGAAGTCCAGGCAGCTAAGTTACTAAAACATTTTAGACAAAACCAACTACCTATTTTTCATATCCATCATTGGAGCCAGCATCCAGATTCTCGTTTCTATTTTAAATCAAACGGGTTCTCTGCTATTGATATGGTGAAACCGTTGGAAGATGAATTAGTCATAACCAAGACCGTTAACAGTGCTTTTATCGGAACAAGTTTAGAAGCAATTCTCAGAGAACAAAGTGTCAGTCGTTTAATTATTACCGGTTTGACAACCCCTCATTGTGTATCCACCACCATCCGTATGGCAACAAATTTAGGTTTTTCGGTCACATTAGCAGAAGACGCTACTGCATCATTCCCACTACATGACCATAACGGCAGAACATTTAGTGCCCAAGAAATCCAAGACTCTACTTTGGCTAGTCTGAACGAAGAGTTTGCCACTATTTTATCTACCCAACAAATTTTAGATAGCCTATAATCATTATTTTTAAAGCTCAATCAAGGCATATTCCATATCTCTTTTCCTTGAAACTTTACATTTCAAAGGATACCAATGGATATTTGTTATTGACGAGCTTTTTGTTTTTACTCTACTATTCAACGAAAATCAAAAACATGACCTGCTCCACCTACGATGAGGTAGGTCTTGGCGAGCTAGTTTCGAATAGTTTCTGCCAGTTGTTCACCACCAGCTAGAATGGAACCACCAAAAAAGGCTAGAACATCTACTTGTTCTAGTCCTTGCTCTGTTTGGAGAGCTTGTATTGACAAGGAGGACAGATCCCGCGGTCCACAACATTGGGCTTATTGATTAACTGCCTGCGCTAGTATCATGATAAGCCAACTTCCTGGAGGCTATCAGACAAGCGTGCGAAGTCAACTATAGAAAGTGCTTCTCCACGGACACTGGCTTCCAGCTCTGCCATGCCAAGTGCCTGCGTCAGCTTGTCCTTGACTTCTTCAGACTTTCCGAAATGGTTGGTCAGGTTGTTCCACAGGGTCTTACGACGGTGCACAAAGCTGGCCTTGGACACTCGGAAGAAGAAATCTTCGTCCTTGACGTTCACCAGGGGTTGCTCGCGGCGGACCATTTTGAGAATGGCGGAGTCCACGTTTGGTGCGGGTACAAAGACGGTGCGAGGCACGATGAAGGCCACCTTGGCAGTCAGGTAGTACTGGACCGCAATGGACAGGCTGCCGTAAGCCTTAGTGTTTGGCTCGGCAGAAATGCGGTCGGCCACCTCCCGCTGCATCATGACCACGAACTCGCTAAAGGGAATCTTGCTCTCAATCAGGTGCATGAGGATAGGGGTGGTGATGTAGTAGGGCAGGTTGGCCACGACCTTGATGGGCAGGTCAGGATTCTTGAAATTCTGAATCTGGGTCTGCAGGTCGGTCTTGAGGATATCTTGATTGACCACGGTCACATTGTCAAAGCGACCCAAGGTATCCGCCAAAATCGGAATCAGGCGGTCGTCAATCTCAAAGGCCATGACCTCAGCGGCACTCTCTGCCAAAAATTCAGTCAGTGCTCCGATTCCAGGACCAATCTCGATAACATTGACATTCTGGTCAATCTCTGCCGTGTCCACAATCTTCTGTAAAATATTGGTATCGGTCAAAAAGTTCTGACCGAAGGATTTCTTAAAGGTAAACCCGTGGCGTTCAAGGACGGCACGAGTAACGTTTTTGTCTGCGATTCTCATGTGTGTTCTTTCTTGTTTTTTTATTTCTAGGCAAACTTCAGATAGCGATAGTGATCTGTTGGATCCGTCCAGTTTTGAATGCCACAAAGCTCGAGATTAGATACCGTCAAACCCGTTTCTTCCTTGATTTCGCGAATGATGGAGGAAATAATACTCTCTCCACATTCGACATGGCCCCCAGGGAAAGTCACACCAGGCCACTTTTCAGATTTTCTATCCTGGACCAATACCCGCCGACCGTCTGTAATCATACACATATTGGTTGGATGACTTGCTCTGTCCTGCTCATACTCTCTTACTTCAACAACTTGACATAATCACTCATACTCCCCCATCGCCTCCTCGACATCCGCCAAACTTATCCCGAACAAGTTTAGGCGTTTGAGCAGTTGCTTGCCGTTGCAATAGCCGATGCGGAGCTTATCTCCCAGATATTCCCTCCGCTTGCGACTGTCGCTGCCCATAAGCAAACCTAGGCGCATCAAATCGGACTTGGTGATGTCAAAGTTATGTTCATCATCGTAGTAACCACGCACGCTTGTGAGAGCTTTTTCCAAGTCCTCAAAGCTGGCGTGTTCAATGCCCAAGGACCGCCCTTTTGTTTTGGATTGGGGCCGAGCCTCGTCCCGCTGTAAAAAGGCGTGTTTGACCGTGGGAATAGCCTGCATAATGATTTTTCGAATCCGCTCGCCATTGTAGTCTGGGTCAGTAAAGACAATGACACCACGCAGGTCATGGAGTTTCTCTATGCGTTCCAAGTCATCGTCTGATATGGCAGAACCTCTAGTTTCGTAGGTATCCACCTCGTAAAACCGTTTGAGGTTTGCTGTGTCGTCCTTGCCCTCGACAACTATGACTTCTTGTATCTTAATTTTCTGAGTCAATTCTGAACAAGCTCCTTGCATTCTCGTAAGTCGCTTTCGCCACTTCTTCGACCGACTGGTTGCGAAGCTGGGCCAGCATTTCCACCACATAGCGGGTGTAGCCAGTGCGATTTTCCCGACCCCGCTTTGGAACTGGGGCCAGGTAAGGTGCATCTGTTTCGACCAGGATTTTTTCTAGGGGCAATGCTTGCGCCGCTTCCTGGAGTTCGACAGCTTTTTTGAAGGTCACGACTCCCGAGAAGGAGATGTGCATCCCTAGGTCTATGAAAGCTTGAGCCTCCTCCAGCGTGCCAGAGAAGGAATGCATGATCCCTCCACGCGGACCGACGCCGACTTCCTTAATGATCTGGTAAGTATCTTCCAAAGCATCACGAGTATGAACCACAAAGGGTAAATCCAACTGCTTGGCCAACTCCATCTGACGTTTAAAGACGCGTGCCTGGGTTTCCTTGTCAGCCGTCATCCAGTAGTAATCCAGTCCAATTTCCCCCAGGGCAATGACCTTGGAATGTTTAAGAGCCTTGAGTAGATAACGTTCAACTTCTTCATCATAGGTGCCAGCCTCTGTCGGATGCCATCCCAATGTTAGATAAATTTCAGGGTACTGGTCAGCTAGCTCCATAGCCTTGACAATGGTTGCTCGGTCAAAACCAACCACATTGTGGAGGGTAACCCCCATCTCCTTGGCAAAGTCTAGCTCTTCTTGGACCCGTCCGTCATACTGTTCAACATTGAGATGTGTGTGTGTATCAAAAATAGTTACCATTCTCTTTTTTATAAGCTCCTCTTTCAAACTACTAAGTAGTATACCATTTTTCCACCTGTACGTTAACTAATAAGGAAGCGGTTAGTTGCATCTGCTATGTAAAAAATTGTATAATAAATAATATCATAAAAATCAGTAGGAGAATCGCTATGAAAAACGCCTTGTTAGTTGTTAATCCTAGTTCTGGTGGTGAAAAAGCACCAGAGTTCCAAAAACAGGCCCTTGAGAAATTAAAAGCCTATTTCGATTATGTTGAGGTAAAAGAAACCAAAAAAGCTGGCGATGCGACTCGCTTTACTAAAGAGGCTGCCCAGAAACAGTTCGATAGCGTGATTGTTATGGGTGGTGATGGCACTGTGAATGAGGGAATTAGCGGAATCGCCAATGAACCACACCGACCACATTTTGGATTTTTCCCGCTTGGTACAGTAAATGATTTAGCCAGAGCATTAGGTATTCCTTTAGATCCAACATCAGCCATTGCTCAATTTGATCCTTCTCGGAAGCGCCTCCTCGATATAGGCCAGGTCAATGATAGTTACTTTATGAATGTCGCCGCAATTGGAGCCATCCCACAAGGAATCAACGATGTAGCCCCAGAAGAAAAGACACGATTTGGTAAGTTGGCATATTTTATCAATGGGGTAAAAGAATTAGTTAATAACAAAAGTTACCAATTTGAAGTAGAAGTGAATAACGTTTCAAAAATTATCACTTCTTCAACGCTGATAATCGGATTAACCAATTCAATAGGTGGATTCGAGACACTCCTACCGAATGCCAAGGTAGATGATGGCTTACTTCACTTACTTTATCTAAAAGATAGTCATTTTCTGGATACAGTATCCGCCATCCCTCAATTAATGAAAGGTGTCACGGAAGACACAACAAGTCTTGGTTATGAAACCTTCACAGAAGGGAAAATTTCAGTCATTGATGGTGATTTGCAAATCAATATTGACGGTGACGAAGGAGACCATCTTCCTATTCATGTCAAAGTACTCCCTTCTCACATTTCCATTTACTATTAAGAAAGAAAAACCAGCAGACTCGAGTTTCTGCTGGTTTCTTGTTCATCAATTACGCTACAGCAAGCACTTTACGTCCCTTACGGCGACGAGCTGCTAACACACGACGGCCATTTTTTGTTGCCATACGGTTACGGAAACCGTGTTTACGTGCGCGACGGATTTTACTTGGTTGAAAAGTACGTTTCACGATGAATACCTCCTCTAGATTTTCGTATTCGTTTAGCCGGCTAGTTTTGATCAGTTACTAAACATACCAATCCATTTTATAAGAAATCAAACCATTTGTCAAGGTGTTCTGACTGACTTTTTACCAAGAATCCAAAAATCAGCCAATCCAAACAAATATTTTTCTTCATATTTAATAAAAAAGAGAGGAACACTTCATCCTCTCTTTAAACATCTGATAATTAATCACGATTTCCTTCGATATCTACGACAACGTATCGGTTAGGCTCGCTACCTTCTGAATAGCTTGTCACTCCATCCATTTTTGAAATGATGCGATGGATTATTTTGCGCTCATTACTAGACATAGGATCTGTATGATAAGCTTCTTGCTCGGTTATCACACGCTCTGCCAGTTTTTGAGCATATCCCTGTAGTACCTCTGCACGGTGCTCTACATAGTCATTAACGTTAATTGTAATATAAAAATTACGCTCATATCGATTATATAAGAAGTTTTGTGCCAAAAGTTGCAAAGCTTTTAATACTTTTCCATGATATCCAATGATACGTCCAGGTTCGTTTGTGTCGACTTGAATGTTAATGGTTCGTCTATTGTGGCTTGTCTCGATGCGAGCCTCTACATCCATATCATCCAAGATTTCTTGAACATATTCTGACACTTCAGCTACAACTTGTTCAATGTCATACTGTGATTCCACCTTAATATCAATATCAGCAAATTCAGAAGTTGATTCACTTTGATTTGTGGTAGCAGGTTGGTCTTGAATTGTTTCATCGACAAGCTGATCCGCAGATGATGGATGAAGCAGCTCTTCTGGTAAAATCTCAATACGACCTGTCTCTTCCAGAATTGTAGTTGCCTCTTTTTCATTTTTCAAAATCTGAGCCTTGATATCATCTTCAAGCGTTTGGCCAGATTTTTCAAATTCTTTAACAGCTGCAACAACTTTTCCTAGGTCAATTGTCGCTTCTGAGATACTTTTAACCGGCTCATTCAACTCATTAATTTCAGTTGGAACTCCACGAACAGCTTTTTGATTAGCTTTCACTACCGTTGTCTCATTGATTACATAAATGTCAACAATAGCTGGCTTTTTCCCAAAACCGAGGAAACCTTTTTTCTCACGCGCAACTACAGTAATATGTGCTCTCTTCCGAGGAATATTTAACTCTACCAAGCCATTTTGAATAGCTTCTTCAACACTTGATCCTGTAAATTTCATTTTCTATCTCCTAGAATCCTATTTCTTTTTCTTGGCCTTTTTTTGAGCCTTTCGCTTCTTAGACTGAAGTTCTTTCTCCAAATCAATTTTGGCTTGACGCTCCGCTATTATTTTGAACGGATTATTAAATACTAAAGTTTGAACCACTTGATAAGCATTTGATACAGTCCAGTACAAGGATACCCCGCTCGCAGCCGGCAAAGCAAAGAGAAAAATCATGACTGGCATGGCAAAAGTCATAACTGTCATAGCCATATTTTTTTCAATTGCAGACTTGTTGGTCAACCATGTGCTGAGGAATGTGAAACCAGCAGCCAGAACAGGCAAGACAAAAATCGGATCCGGTTCCCCGAGATTTAACCAAAGAAAATGACCAACTTTCAAGACTTCAACGCGTGTTAGAGCTTGGAAAAGAGCCAATAAGATTGGCATTTGAATGAGAAGCGGAATCATAGACGATCTCATACTAACGCCGTTTTCTTTATAGAGTGCCTGTGTTGCTTCATAAAGTTGTTGGCGACTCTCCATATCTGTTCCTGGATATTCAGCCTGTAGCGCTTTCAACTTTGGCTGCAACTCTTGCATCTTTCGCGAAGATTTAATCTGTATTTGGAACAAAGGCAATAACAGGGTCCTAATCAAAATAGTAAATAGGATAATCCCTATTCCAATTTGACCGTTGATGGACAAGAATTGGATGACACTAGCGAACCAATAGATTAACTGGTCCCATGCACCAGACGACTGGCTAGTTACTGGACCTGTCCCACAGGCTGTCAATACAAACAGGGACGTGGCGAGTAAACCAACCCACTTAGCTTTCTTTTTCAATCTCAACACCTTCCTGATAAAGTTTGGCAAGTTTTAAAACATGGAGAAGATTTTTCTTAATTTCCTGATAGTTTAATTCTTCAACACCCTTGCGAGCAATGACAACAAAGTCATTCGTTACAAGTTGTTCCTGATGCTCAATAAGAACATGTCGAATTTTTCTCTTAATCTTATTCCGCGTGACAGCGTTTCCTAATTTTTTACTGACAGAAAGCCCTACTCGGAAATGCGGTTGTTCTTTCGCTAGCCAATAGACTACAAATCGACGATTTGCCACATTATTTCCTTTGGTGAAAATGTCATTAAAATCTCGTTCACGCTTGACACGATAGCTTTTTCTCAAACTCTCACTCCATCTTTCAAAATTACTACTATTATACCATAAAATTCAAAAAAGCCAATAAACATCACGTTTAGAGGCCTTTTGAAGCTGATAATTGCTCTTTTGCTTGCTGAATTTGCCAGCGAATGGATTCAAAACCGGTTCCTCCAAGCGAATTCCTTCGTGAAACTGCCGTTTGAGACTCTAAAGCTGTATATATATCCGGTCCAATAATCGATGAAATTTCCTGATAACGTTCTAAAGGAACATCCTGTAAATAGTACCCAGCTTTACTACATTCCAAGACCAGTTTTCCAACAATCTCATGCGCCTGACGAAACGGTAGACCCTTGCTAGCCAAGTAATCCGCCAACTCTGTAGCATTCGAAAAGTCCTTCTCAGTTGATTGAGCCATTCTTTCCTTATGAACTGTCATAGATTGTAGCATTCCTGCCAAAATATCAATAGATACCAAAATGGTTTCCGCGCTATCAAACATTCCCTCTTTGTCTTCCTGCAAATCCTTGTTATAGGTCAACGGTAAGGATTTCATGACTGTCAACATTCCGACCAAATTTCCATAAACTCTACCTGTTTTCCCTCGAATCAGCTCAGCCATATCTGGATTTTTCTTCTGAGGCATAATGGAAGAACCTGTTGAAAAGGTATCCGATAAAGTAACGAATTTGTATTCATGTGAGCACCAATTAATGATTTCCTCACAGAGACGAGACATATGCATCATCAAAATGCTCGCATTTGATAAGAATTCCAAGATAAAATCCCTATCTGATACAGCATCTAAGGAATTTGTATAGGGATGAGAAAACCCCATTAAATCCGAAGTTAGTTGACGGTCGATTGGAAATGTAGTTCCTGCCAATGCTGCCGCACCAAGTGGAGATATATCTGTATGCTGAATGTTGAATGCAAAACGCTCACTGTCACGGCTGAACATATTGTAATAGGCCAACATATGCTGAGCAAAACTAATTGGCTGAGCATGCTGTAAGTGGGTATAGCCCGGCATAACCGTCTCGATATGCTCTTGTGCAAGATTAACCAATGTCTGGCGTAGATTGGTCAATTTATCTACTACTTGAAACAAGGTATCCTTCAAATAGAGATGCATATCTGTTGCAACTTGATCATTACGAGAACGTGCCGTATGCAATTTCCCTGCCACTGACCCGATCTTCTCAGTCAGGAGACTTTCGATATTCATGTGAATATCTTCGTTTTGAATATCAAATACTAGCTTTCCAGCTTCATAGTCATTCAGAAGCTCTTCCAGACCAGCCTGTATAGACTGAGCTTCTTCAAGACTAATAACACCTGTTGCCCCAAGCATTTGTACATGAGCTAATGACCCTTGAATATCATACTTAGCCAGTTTTTGATCAAAGCGAATGGAGGCACCGAATTCTTCAACCCATTCCTCAAGACTGGCCTCAAAACGACCACCCCATAGCTTCTTTGCTTCCATAAGCTCCTACTTTCTAGTTCTTTTTATGAATTTCTGCATTAACTTTGGTTGGTAATCCCCAAAGCTTGATGAAACCAACTGCAGCATCTTGATCAAATGTATCAGCACTTGTATAAGTTGCCAAATCTTCATCATATAGAGAATTTGGTGATTTTCTGGCAACTACTTTCGCTGATCCTTTATACAATTTCACTTTTGCGGTTCCATTCACGACTGATTGAGTTGCTTGCAGATAAGCTTTCAATGCCTGTGTTGCAGGGTTGAACCACAAACCATTGTAAATCAGATTCGAGAGTTCATTAGATACAATTGGCTTGAAATGAGATACTTCACGCACTAGGGTCAAATCTTCAATTTCCTTATGAGCTGTTAAAAGAGTAATGGCTCCGGGACACTCATAAATTTCACGTGATTTGATCCCAACTAACCGGTTTTCAACATGGTCAATTCGTCCAACACCATGCTTACCAGCAATCTCATTGAGTTGTTGAATGAGATTGGCAAGGCTGAGCGTTTCTCCATTAATAGCAACTGGGACTCCAGCCTTAAATTCGATTTCTACATACTCAGGAAGATCTGGTGCATTTTCTGGAGAAGTAGTGATTCCAAAAGCATCTTCTGGTGCTTCATTCCATGGATTTTCTAATACACCACATTCATTAGCCCGGCCCCAAAGATTTTGGTCAACTGAATAAGGGCTATCCAAATCTGCTGGAACTGGAACACCATTTTCCTTGGCAAATAGGATTTCCTCTTCACGCGCCCACTTCCATTCACGAACAGGTGCTACAACTTTCAAAGTTGGATCCAAAGCCGCAATCGCTACTTCAAACCGTACCTGGTCATTTCCCTTCCCTGTACAACCATGAGCGATGGTCGTTGCACCAGTCTTGTGCGCCATCTCCACTAACTTTTTAGAAATCAGTGGGCGACTAAGTGCTGATACTAGTGGATATTTTTGTTCATAATATGCATGAGCTTGTAGGGCAGGCAAAACGTATTCTTGAGCAAATTCTTCTTTCACATCCAAAACATGCGATTCAATTGCACCGATGGAAAGGGCCTTGTCATGAATAAATTGGAGATTTTTCCCTTCACCAACATCCATACAAACCGCAATGACATCATAGTCTTTTTTCAACCATGCAATCGCAACTGAAGTATCCAGACCACCTGAATAAGCTAGGATTAATTTTTCTTTCGTCATAAACATTCTCATTTCTATTTAAATTAGCAAATAAAACCTAGTGACTATTATAGTGTATATTTATACTTTTTGCAACATATTTATACACATTTTTTTAAAAAATTGAATAAACCTCGTACATTTACAGAAAAAACAAGAAAAAGCCAGAGAATTTTCTCCGACTTCTAGACTATATTTTATCTCAACTCATATTAAGGTTGATAAATTTTCCGTTCTTTCAAGATTTTCCAAAAATAATATGCCAAACTAAAATCGAGCAATCCATGAAGTGCAGAACCTAGACCAACTAAGCCAAGCATAGTCATCCAATAAGTATCTGAAGTCTGCCCGCCCGAAGTCAGGGCCATGACCACAATATACTCCCCTAAGCCATGAAGTAGATTGAGACCAATCCCTAATAGGAAAAAATGTTTAGTGTCCATAAAACTTGGAAATCGTTTTATTAAAAAAGCTCCCAGAGTAAGAAAAATCAAGTGGGTTAATGCACGAAATACGATGACAATAGGAAATCCCGCTAAAAAGAAGCCTAGACTGGAGCCCAGTGCTACCAATATGGCCGTTGCTGGTGAAATAAACATTGCAATAAACAACGGAATATGACTAGCAAGTGTGTAGGATGCTGGACCAATAACAATTTTAATCGGCATCATCAATGGAATCAAAATAGCAAATGCAGTAAGAATCGCACTAATGGAAAGCTGCTTGACGGAACTTTTAGATGATAGTGTTAATTGGGACATAAGGAACCTCTCTTTCTATAGGTTCGATTATAAACCAAAACATTACAGGTGTCAAGACACCTGTAATGTTTTATTGATTTTCTAGCAAAATTCCTGCAGCCTTTAATACCAAAGAAAGTTCTTGATAGGCTTGAACCGAGGGAAATGAGACAGTATGAGTATGAACTCCTTCTGTTAAATTACTCAATAGCACTCCTTTATAATGACTCAAATCATTTAAAAAACGGTCCCGATCTTCAAAACTGGTAATATTTAGTTTGCCAGATAAGAGACCGTAAATAGGATGTTCAATTTCGACATCAAGGATTTGAGCTCCTCCCTCTAATAGGATAGTCAACTCTTTTTCAACATCTTCTGGTCCATGTTGACAAGCTATTTTACGAATATAAGCTCCTTCAAGAGGCGCCAGAGAAGACTGCAGTAGGTAGCCTCTTGGAGTCGCCAAAACCAGATCACCCTCTGCTCGAAGCAAGGCTATATCTCCCACAATCACCTGACGGCTCACTCCAAATTCTTTTGCTAGGTAATTCGCTGAAAGTGGTTGAGATGTTTCCTGTAAAAGTGATAAAATGTGCTTTCGTCTTTCTATTGCTTTCATGTGGTCTCCCCTCTACTTTCTTTCATTATACCAAAAACCGAGCCAATTCATTCTTGTCTAATAGAAAAAACAGAAACTGCAACTCAGTCCCTTTTACATCTTATTAATCTAATAAGGCTTGAATAGATGCGATATCTAGACGCTTCATTGTCATTACTGCAGCATTCACAGCCTTAATCTGTTCTGGGCTAGCCGAATCGTATGCCTCCATCAAGATACGTGGCACAATCTGCCAAGAAATCCCAAACTGATCCTTGGCCCAACCACAAATTTCTGCTTCTGGAGCTGCCGACACTGTTTCATACCAACTATCCGCTTCTTCCTGACTATCCACATAGACCATTAGCGAAAAGGCTTCGTTAAAAGAGGCCACACCACCATATCCATGGTCCATAGCAATCATTTTTTGGTCTCCGATAAAAAGCTCCGCATAATTCAACTTGGCAGCAGCAACCGCAGCCTCACCTCCGCCATAGTAAGACAAGCGACCAAGACGAGCTTGAGGCAGCTTATCCTTGTAATAATCTAGCATAGGTTGGGCTAAACCAACCTGGTCCTGCGAGAAGAGCAGGCAGATGTCGAAGCTATAGGGCACATCCCAATCGGGTTCATACGAAGGCTGCCAAGACAGACCGAAGCGGTCTTCCAACCAGACATAGTAAGGGCTGAAGGGATATTCTGCCAATGGCATAAGCACACGCCCACCGTCTGATAGCGCCTCATAAAGATGGCTTACGTCATCCTTACTAGCTACATTTACCATGAGCGACATAGACTCGTTGAGTTTAAAATATGGCCCCGCACTAATCGCTGCCAGGGTCATGTCTCCCAGTTGGAATTGGATCAAGCCAGCATCGCCAGAAGGCATATCCGTAATGGTATAGTTCCAGTCAATCTTGCCTCCGAAAAGGTCCACATACAACTCCGCAGCTTCTTTTGCCTCTGTATCGTACCAGAGATGAGGAATAATAGTTTGTATCGATTTCTCCTTTGAATTACTAGGCTTAGTATAGCATTAGTCCGTACAAAAAACAAAACATGTTGCTTTTGCACTTATAGATGTGCTATACTGAATAACTACAAAATTGACAGAAGAATGAAATGGAAATCTGGAACGCCTACACAACCGACGGTCACTTGACCGACCACACCCTCACACGCGGAGAACCTATTCCCCACGGCCTCTACCACCTAGTCGTCGAGTGCATCATCCGCCACCGCGACGGCAGCACCCTCTTCATGAAGCGCGACAGCGCCAAACTCTCCTACCCTGACTATTATGAAGCGACAGCAGGAGGCTCGGCCTTGTTTGGGGAAATAGCAGAGCAGGCCATATTACGCGAAGTCCGCGAAGAGACAGGCATTGAGCTGACAGCTGACCAACTCCGCCACCATACACACTTTATCGCCCATGACGACCAGTGCATTTTCCACTGCTACTGGGCCGAAACCAATTGGGACAAAGCTGCTATCCAACTCCAAGCCGACGAAACTAGCAATTATATCTGGGTCCCACAGGAAGATTTAAAAGACTTTTTAGAAACAGAACTGGTTATCCCAAGGCAGAAGGTTTATGTGGAGAGGTTGTTTTTAGAACAAAAACAGAGCAAGAGCGAAAATGAAACTCAGTACAACATGAGACAAAAAGTGACTGAGTCGATTTCTCCCAAAAAGAATGCGACCACCTAAAATCCGTACACCGCAAGCCAAGATTAGACCTAAGATACATCCCAAAACTGTCTGCCAGCCCAACAAACTGAGCAACACTGGGCAGGCATATAAAATCAGTAACCAGCTAGGAAGTTGCTTGCGATATACCCAAGCAGATAGCGGTAATAGCCCCAAATAAAGCACAATCAACCATTTAACAACAATAATCATATAGAACTCCTTTTCCCCATCAATGTAACATGAGGGGGTAAGGCACTGTCAAGAGGACATTATGAAAACAGGACAAGTTATGCAACAATTTGGTATCAAACGCGATACGCTTCGTTTCTACACCGAACAGGGATTGCTACAACCTCAGCTGGTTAACGGTAACTACTACTGGAACGAAGAAGAAATCAACAACCTAGAAAATATACTAGGACTTCGCCAGTTAGGCCTATCTGTGAAAGCTATTATCCGTATCAAAGAACTTCACGACACCAAATGCTGCAGTCTCGAACAGCTAAAAGAAAACAAACAGGTCATACTGGATGAAATTGCCGACCGTGAAAAACAAATCCTCCTGCTCCAAGAATAGAAGGAAAATCTAGAAAATTTACTCCAGCAGATTGAGAAAAAATTACAGAATTTATAACAAAATCCCCGCCGTCACGCGACAGCGGGAATTCATTTATTTCAACCCTTGGGTCAGACCAGCTATATCATTCGGCCTAGTCCTACAACAACCTCCAACTACCTTAGCACCCAGTTTATGCCATGCAAGAGTATTGTCCAAAAGGCTATGGCTATGGTCAGCTTCTTCTTTCCAGGTCTGAGTAGCTCCATCATATATCTCTCCAGAATTTGGGTAGGTGACAAATGGTTTATTCGTTTTCTCTCTCAACTGGCTGAGAAAGGCTGGGTAAAGAGACGGTGCTGTACAGTTGAGACCAACTGCTAAAATCTGCTCACTGCCGTTAACCAGCTCTGCTATTTTTTCAATAGACGTACCATCAGAGATTGACTGACCGTCCTGAGAGGTGAAGCTAATATAGGCTTCAACCTCAGGAAAATCCTCTGCCAACAGCTCTACTAATGCTTGTGCCTCAAGAAAATTGGGGATGGTTTCTAAAGCCAACAGCTCTGCCCCCTGTTCTAATAGGAGTTCAATTCGGCGACGGTGAAAGTCTTTTAGCGCTGCTAGACTAATGTTACTATAGTCACCCGAATATTCAGCACCATTCGCCAAATAGGCCGCGTAAGGGCCAACATCGCCTGAAATAAGAGGATAGGTTCGATGTACTTTTTCAGCTTCAGACAATTCTGCCCAGACCTCATCACGCGCTTCCTTCGCCAAATCAACGGTCAAGCGAATGAGGTCCTCAGCCTCTGCTTGTGACAAGCCAACTTCTGCTAATCCTTCAAAGGTTGCCTGATAGGTGGAGGTTGTCACCAAGTCTGCCCCGGCACGAATATAATCCTTGTGAATATTCTTGATGTACTGGGGATTCTCCAAAAGATACTTGGCAGACCAAAGCTTACCCGATACATCATACCCTCGAAACTCCAACTCTGTTCCAAGAGCACCGTGCAAAATGATATATTCCTTTTGTTCTAGTAGTTCTTTAAAACGTCCCATACTTGAACCCTCCTACCACTTTTTAAAGCGAATGTAATGATAAATATAGCACCCAATCATGAAAGGAACACCGAAGTAAAGACCGGCACGCTGTGAAGGATCCCAACCGATTCCGATGATAGAAATAACCAACAGAACAACCGTAATCCATGGCAAGGTCGGTGAGAACGGCGTCTTGTATTCCAGTTCATCTTCACTGTGAGTTTTCAAAAATTCACGACGAAAACCGATTTGTGCCAGAGGAATAGCCAACCAAGCGATGACAACCGCAAAACCAGCAATAGAAACCAGGGCCAAGAAGATGGTATCTTCTGCATAAATTGACGCGATCAAGGCGATTACAACACCAATCATGGACAAAATCATGCCCCGCGTAGGCACACCATGCTTGTTAATCTTGACTAATTCCTTACTAATCATGCCTTCATTGGCCAAAGACCAAAGCATACGGCTTGAAGCATAGAGCCCTGAAGTCGATGCAGATAAGATAGCAGTCAAGATGATGAAGTTCATAATATCAGCAGCATAAGGGAAGCCAATCTTGTCCAATACAAGTACGAATGGTGCCTCTGTCACACCTGCTTCTGACATAGGAAGGAGAGCTGCCAAAACTACAATTGTCAAGACAAAGAAGATAACCAATAGACCGATAGTTGACTTAATGGCTTGCGGTACAGCTTTCTTGGGATTATCTGTTTCACCTGCCGCAATTCCGATCATTTCCACACCTGAAAAGGCATAGTTTACTGATAACATGACCGAGATAAAACCTACTAATCCGTTAGGGAGCAATCCATTACTTGTGATGTTGTTAAATAACGGCGCTGCATTGGTTCCTTCAAAAGGTAAGATTCCAAAAATGGCTAATGTCCCTAGTACGATAAAAGCTGCAATAGCATAAACCTTGATTGACGACAACGCATCCTCCGCCTTGGCAAACCAGCCAACCGAAAGTGTATTTAAAGCGAAGACAACGATGGCAAAAATCGTCGCAAAAATCCATAAAGGTACACTAGAGAACCAGCGTTGCATGAGTTGAGCTGCTCCAACAAATTGTGAAGCAAGGGCAACCACCCAACAAAGCCAATACATCCAAGCCACCATAAAACCTGTCCCAGGACTGATGAACTTGGTCGCATAGGTATGGAAAGAACCTGTCACAGGCATAGCAACCGACAATTCTCCCAAAGAGAACATGACCAAATAGACCATGACAGCTCCAAATAGATAGGCCGCAATAGCTCCAAAAGGCCCAGCCTGTGCAATGGTATAGCCTGAACTCAGGAACAAACCTGTCCCGATGACCCCTCCTATAGACAACATCTGCAAATGACGACTGTTCATCTCGCGGTTAAAGGTGCCTTGATTTTCAAAATTATGATTTTCCATACACTCTCCTAAATTCTTGTGATTATTCTATCATATCATGGATTTTCAGAAACTGGTTATATCCTTTTCAACGCAACTGTTATAGTTATCAGTTATAGCAAAATCCCCGCTGTCACAGGACATCGGGGATTATTTATCTTACAAAGATTTCAACATATTCTCAATATGCTGGATAGATTTCTCACGGCCGAGCAGGTAAATAGTATTTGGCAACTCTGGTCCATGCATTTCACCCGAAACGGCGATACGGATTGGCATGAAGAGGTTTTTGCCCTTGATACCTGTTTCTTTTTGGACTGCCTTGATTTGTAGGAAAATATTGTCTGGTTGGAAATCTTCGTCTGTCATGGCTTCCAATTTTTCCTTGAAGGCATTTAAAACAGTCGGAACAGTTTCTCCCGCCATCACTTCTCTTTCTTCCTCTGTCAATTCTGGGAAATCGGAGAAGAAAAGGTCTGTCAAACCCACAATTTCATCTGCAGAAGTTAATTGTGGCTTGTAAAGTTCCACTAATTTCTCTGCCTTATCTGTCAAGCGACCCGCTTCTTCCAAGAATGGTTTGGCAAGGTTGAAAATAGTTTCTAAATCAGCATTTTTGATGTACTCATTGCTCATCCAGTCCATTTTCTTTTGGTCAAAGGCTGCTGGTGACTTGCTGAGGCGTTTTTCATCGAAGAGTTGGATAAATTGCTCACGAGAGAAGATTTCCTCTTCACCACCCGGGTTCCAACCCAAGAGACCGATAAAGTTGAAGACAGCTTCAGGCATGTAACCCTTACGACGGTAATCTTCGATAAACTGAAGAGTATTGGTATCACGTTTGGACAGTTTTTTACCAGTCTCAGAGTTGATAATCAAAGTCATGTGACCAAATTCTGGCGCTTCCCAACCAAGTGCTTCGTAGACCATGAGCTGCTTAGGTGTATTGGCAATGTGGTCATCCCCACGGATAACGTGCGAGATTTCCATGAGATGATCGTCAATGACAACGGCAAAGTTATAGGTTGGGTAACCGTCGCGTTTCTGGATAACCCAGTCACCACCGATATTACCACCTTCGAACTCGATTTCGCCCTTAACCATGTCATTCCACTTGTAAATACCAGCTTCGTTGACAGCCAAGCGAACAGTCGGGACAATGCCAGCCGCCTCACGCTCTGCGATGTAGGCTGTTTTTTCATCTTCAGACATACCCAGGTATTCATTGATGTAGCGAGGTGTTTCGCCCGCAGCTTCTTGACGCTCACGCTCTGCCGCCAATTCTTCTTCTGTCACGTAAGACTTGTAGGCCTTGCCTTCTGCCAAGAGCTGATCAACATACTTTTGGTAAATATCCAAACGCTCTGATTGACGGTATTGCTCATGAGTTTCTGGACTCTCATCCCAATCAATACCCAACCAACGCAGGTTTTCAAGCTGAGAGCGCTCTCCGTCTTCCACATGACGTTTACGGTCAGTGTCTTCAATACGAATAATGAAAGTACCGCCGTGATGGCGGGCAAAAAGATAGTTAAACAATGCCGTACGGGCATTTCCGATATGTAAAAGCCCAGTTGGACTTGGTGCATAACGCACACGAATTGGTTTAGTCATGATTCTCTCCTGTAAAATTTCATACTCAAAAAAATCAAAATCAAACGAACTTCAACTATCTGGGTGATAGTTAAAGGTGGGAATAAAATAATCCAGTGGAGTAAAGCAGCTCAGGGAACTGGTTCAGCCGGTCACCTATAAACAAGTAAACGATCATAGAAGCCCAAACTTACAATTGGGAGTCAAGAGACTGCTTCTAGTCGAATTCTTTCCCACTCTGTCAACCATGGTGTAGATTAACCCGCTACTTTTTCTTTTCAAGTAGCAGTCTGACAAGCTCAACTAGGGCTTGTCCCTCATCAAGTCAACTATGCCTGAATTTGATTTTCGCAGAGTAACAATCAAGAACATTATAGCACAGATCTGAGTAAGAAAACAGAAAAATCGGCCTATACAGACTGATTTTGAGGTGTTTTTTGATTTCTGATAAGCCAGTAGATAACATATAAGGCTAAAAAGCCACTTACACTCAAGAAAATCCAGCTAATCTGATCAACTGATAATAGCAAGACTAAACCAGATACAACCAGCCGAAATAGAGCTTGACCCGACATAAAGTAGGTGGAAACACCACCTCCTATAGTTCCCAACTGCTCCTCTGGCATGGAATTGACAAATTTTGCATTAAATTTTGGACCACTTGCTCCGGAACCAATTCCCATAGTCGCTAAAAAGAATAGGTTGAGAGGCAATTGGTGAGTCAACATCCCTACAAATACCCCCAATAGAGAAAAAGTAGCTGCCACTTCAAGCGTAACCATGCTGGTCTTTTTGAACAAGGTAAAGACCAAAGAGGACCCCAAAATATTTCCCGCAAAGAAGATAAATAAAATGGTTGCAAGGCTTGTTTCAATATTTATTACTACCAAGTTAGGATCCTCGCTAATTAACAAGACTAACATTGGATAAAGTATTGCCCCACAGGCATTGATAATAGGGCTGGTAATCAAGACCAGGCGAAACTCAGGTATCTTGCGCAGCTCCCAAACCGCTTGTTTGAAAGAAGCAAAAATCCCCGGCCCTTTCGCTTTCTTCTCTGTCTGGCTTGGCAGCTCTGCTATTTTCGATGGTTGCTCCGTCAGAAGATTGCGAAAAATCGGTGTTAGAAACTGCATGATAAGAAATGCCACCAAAAATGTGCCGGCGTTTAAGAAGGCAAGATGCTGATAGGAAAGTAGGCCAACTAGAATGGCAGAGAGCGCTTGAAAGGCCATATTGAGCGTATTCGTTACAGTTTGACGAAAAGCAGAATACTCTCTTGTTCCCTCTCTTCTTTTGGCGCTACACGCAATCCCAGAGGTGTATAGAGGCCGTTTTCATAAAAGCCAGCAAAGTCTGCAATAACATTGAAAACCGATGCCACCACGACAATCCAAAGGGCCGGCTCAAAACCCATACAGAATCCAAGGATGAGGTAAAGAAGGACACGGAAGAGGAGGGTCAGCTTAATAGTGCCAATCTTGTTGACCGTTTAGTCTGCCAGATAGCCTGTAAAGAGCCCCATAAAGCTAGGGAAGGTTTCCGAAAAGGTTACGATAGCCATCGCTAGCCGGCTGTTTGGGACGAGCAATATAGTTCATAAAGGCCAGATAATAGACCACGTCCCCAAAGTTGGACAACATGTCTGATGCCAATATCCATAAGTAGGTTGAGTTTTTCAAAATCTTTTTCATGATAATCCCTTTTTTTTGAATATTTTCCAGAATATTCCGACTATTTATTCTGCAGAGAAGCCAAATTTGACTTTCCTCTAGCATCTTAACCTTTCGTTGAGTAAATCGTTAGGGTTGAAAAAGCCAAATCACCTGTAATGTGAAGGATTTTCTCACCCGGTTCGCTTGCATAATTATTGGTGGTTGATAAGGCACTATCTAATTTCACAATTGCTTGCCAGTTAGCTGGCAAATATAATGTCAGTGAAGAGAAGGCTGCATTAATTTCAAAACTGGCTTTATCTCCTAAAATCACTGCTTGGTCAAAATAAATAGTACTAGAGCCAAAAGCTACATCAACACTGTCATGAATAAAATTCTCCTCATGGATATAACGAGTCGAGGAACCAAAAGCTTTATCACGCCCCTTATCGTCAATCACTCCTGAACCAAATTCTTGTCCATCATTCATTGCTCTTTTTTTCTTTGGCTTAAAAATCAAGTTCAATCCCAAGCAGAGCAACCCTAGAGAAAGAACCATATTCCAAGTACCAAAACCAACCCATTCATAAACTGAATTTGCTGCGATAAATGCTAGGCCGAAGCAAAAAATACTTGAACGCCAATCCAATTTTACCAGACGATGAAATCCAGTAACAACTGTAATGACATACCAAACAGTTGTCCAGAAAGGCATTGATAGATTAAAGCCTAAAGTATCTCTTATCAGTACTAAGACTGCCAAACCTATAACCAAGTATCCTATAATAAGACGTTTCATCTCCCTACCTCACTTCTTGTAATTTTTCTTTTAACAAATGATAATAATGCCGTGACACATGAACTTCCTTATGGGTTTTATGAAAGGAAATTCGACTTGTTCCTGAAAAAGACTTATCCAATGAATACACAGCTCTAGCATTGGCAATCGTTGATTTAGCAACCCGACAAAAATACGCTGGAAGGCAGTCTTCCAATTCATGTAGTTTCATCTTGACTTCATAGGCATCATCTCTGGTATGACCAATCGTCTTATTTCCATCCGTTTCAAAAAAGAGCAGGTCTTCCAGTTTTAAGAAAAATTCACTCGTTCCCTTATAAAATACTAAGCTGGGGCGATTCAATCGTCCTAAAACTTGTTGGATTTGCTCTATTTCAGGTGCAAGTTGACTCGCTCTAATGATTACTTCAACCTGATCTAAGCTGTCATCAAATTCAATCCTAACTTTCATAAACCCTCCTTTACTTTTGATACTCCTATTATAACAGGCAATTCGGGGAATACAAGGACATTTCAGTAAGTGGTTACAAATTGGAGGTAAGTGGTAGAAATGAATAAAGAAAAATCCCTTGCTTTACACGAGGGACTTACTTTTATGTTGGATATTTCAGTATTAACTTCTTAAAAAATCGCATCAAGAAGTGATGTGCTACCACCACCACCGTCGCCACCTGTACGGACAATATGGTTACCGATAATTTGAGCAAAGGTTTCAATATTCAAACTTTGTACATAGATTTCACCGTAACCCGAGAATGTATTGACAATCCCTTCACCTGTACCAATTGATTGCAAGAAACCATTTTCCATATGGATATTGTAATCTAGCTCTCGGCTCCAAGCAACGACATGCGCATTATCAATTGTAATACTACCACCTGTTAACTCAATTTTCTTAATTGAACCAAAGGCATTTGCTAAAAGAGTACCGTAACCGTCAGTGGTCATAACAAAGAGACCACCCTGACCACCAAAGAAAGCTTTACCTACACTTTGACGTTCCATCTTATACTGAGCAGAACCATCAAGAGCAAGAAATGCACCATCATTTAGGCGATATTGTTGAGCTCCAAGTTCTAAGGCAATGACCTGTCCAGGAGTAGAAGGAGCCAAAGCTATTTTTCCGTCATTACTATTCGAAACTGCTTGGGTGATAAACATGGATTCCCCTGATACCATGGAACGACCGATAGCTCCCATGAGTTTACCAAAACCAGAACCACTGCGCGCATTGAGCTTAGTATTCAGTGTTACGCTTGGCGTGTGGTAAACCATACTTCCCTGCTGGATATAAGCTGACTCACCAGCTTCCAAAGCGATCTCTACTAAAGGAAATTGCATATTACTATCAATAGTGTATTTCATTCGATTGTCTGACATAGTTGCCTCCTATTTTTTACGAAAAGTTCCTGTTAACCACAAGATAGCTATAATAAACCAAAAACAAGCTAAAACAAACCAAATCATTTTTAACTCCAGTTGTATTATTTCTGTAACACAATTCTACAGCTAAACAGGAGAAGTGTCAAGTATATTTACAAAAAAATAAAGGAATCCGAGCAACCAGATTCCCTCTGCATTATTTAACTTCTGTCATCACACCTGTATCCACGTTATATACAGCACCGTTGATAACAACATCCTCTGGAATTAGTGGAGATTTACGAAGCAATTCCATATCCTCACGAACGCTGTCTTCTACATCTGTAAATGGTAAGAAATCCTGTCCAGTTACATCTACACCTAATTCCTTATGAATATGGCGTGCAAAGTCTTCATTCGTAAAGGTCTGAGCTCCACAATCCGTATGATGTAGGACAACAATCTCACGCGTTCCCATTTGTTGCTGGGAAATGACTAAAGAACGAATCATGTCATCCGTCACTCGCCCACCCGCATTCCGCAGAATGTGCGCGTCCCCTAGTGCCAAACCAAGTGCCTGCGCTACGTGCAAACGTGAATCCATACAAGTTACAATGGCCACACTAGTCTTTGGACGCAATGGTAAGTGATAATCTCCATGTAAATCAACATACGCTTTATTAGCTTGCATAAAATGTTCAAAATATGACATAATTCCTCCTATATCAATGAGAATTTCTAAAATCTTCAGACAATAACTACTTCTAGCTTAACACATTCTTTTGTATTTGTCGCAAAAAAAGGAGCGACAATCTGTTACTCCCGAATATTTTTATTAGTTAAACACTTTTTGCAGAACTTCGCCAATTGTTGTCACGCCGATAACCGTAATTTCCTTGGGCACCTTGATACCGGTCAGGGAATTTTTAGGAGCATAGACCTTGGTAAAGCCCAATTTAGCGGCTTCGTTAATCCGTTGCTCAATCCGATTGACACGGCGGATTTCACCTGTCAGGCCAATCTCCCCTATAAAGCACTCTTGTGGGTTGGTTGGCTTATCTTTGTAACTGGAGGCAAGGGCAACTGCGACCGCCAGGTCAATAGCTGGCTCATCCAGTTTGACACCGCCAGCTGACTTAAGGTAGGCATCTTGGTTTTGGAGGAGCAGGCCTGCCCGTTTTTCCAAAACCGCCATAATTAAGCTGGCACGGTTGAAGTCCAAGCCTGTCGTGGTCCGCTTGGCATTGCCAAACATGCTCGGGGTCACCAGAGCCTGCACTTCGGCAAGGATAGGGCGGGTGCCCTCCATGGTCACGACAATAGCAGAGCCTGTCGCCCCGTCCAAACGCTCTTCCAGAAAGACCTCACTAGGATTGAGGACTTCGACCAAACCCTGTGACTGCATTTCAAAAATGCCGATTTCGTTGGTGGAGCCAAAGCGGTTTTTGACCGCCCGCAAGATACGAAAGGTATGCTGCCGCTCGCCTTCAAAATAAAGAACGGTGTCTACCATATGCTCCAAGGTCCGAGGTCCAGCCAGGGTTCCTTCCTTGGTCATGTGACCCACGATAAAGGTTGCGATGTTGTTGGTCTTGGCAATTTGCATAAGTTCATTGGTCACTTCACGGACCTGACTGACAGAACCTTGTACGCTAGAAATGTCAGGACTCATAATGGTTTGGATAGAGTCGATAATC
Source organism: Streptococcus sp. VTCC 12905 (assembly GCF_049893385.1). Classification (NCBI taxonomy): domain Bacteria; kingdom Bacillati; phylum Bacillota; class Bacilli; order Lactobacillales; family Streptococcaceae; genus Streptococcus; species Streptococcus sp. VTCC 12905. Next base: position 85,134 of record NZ_JBMVJC010000003.1, read on the forward strand.
AGGAAATCTGGCTTAATCTTTTCAATCTCGGTCCGAATGCTCTGCATATTGGTCTCCGCATAGAGATAGAACTCGCTGTCGATGTCGCCCAAACGTTCCGCCCGCAACTTAATCTGCTGGGCAGACTCTTCCCCGGACACATAGAGGACGGTACCAATGGTCGAAAGCTGGGTCGAAACCTGCAAGAGTAGGGTGGATTTGCCAATCCCTGGATCGCCTCCGATCAGGACCAGACTCCCTGGCACCACACCGCCACCGAGGACTCGGTTGAACTCCTCCATGTTGGTCTTAGTGCGAGCCACTTGAATGGAGGAAACTTCATTGAGTTTCATGGGACGGGTCTTCTCACCTGTCAGGCTAACCCGCTCGTTCTTGACTTCAGCGACTTCAACTTCCTCGACAAAGCTAGACCAGGAGCCACAGTTGGGGCAACGGCCCAGATACTTGGGCGAATGGTATTCACAATTTTGGCAGACAAAGGTTGTTTTTTTCTTAGCGATGATGATTTCCTCCTATAGAGTGTATTCTAGGATTTCGCAGTAGGCTAAAGTTACTTTGGGAACAAACTGGCGTGTCAGCATATCGTGACAGACGATAACAAGTCGGTCATAGGCTTGGTATTTTTCAGGGGCCTGTAAAAATCGCTCTTTCATTTCCGCAGCAGTCTCATAGCGAGCAGGAGAAGACTCGGGAACCGCTCCGCCATTTTCCAAAAATAATCGATGAGCCAAGACAGCCTCATCTTGACTGGCATTTTGCCCCGTCATATCTGGTCGCCACTCATGAAAAAAGGGTTCGACCGAAGAGGTAGTTGCTGGGCTTGAGCAACGTAGGTCGCAGTTTCCAAGGCCCTTGTGACGCTTGAAGCGACGACTACTTGAGCTTGGGAAAAGATAGGATTACTAGCAATTTCCTGAGCTAAAGTCCGCCCCTTTTCAGTTAAAGGAGCCAAATCCCATCCAAAACCTGCATACAGCCGGAGATTATCATGCTAGTCAAACATACTGTAATTGGGCTCGGAATGCCGCACAAAGAGAATCTGCATAGTAGTCTATTTCCCTGTCGAGCCAAATCCACCTGTCCGAACGCCGTCGGCCTGGTCGCCGTCAGCCAAAAGGAAGGGGGCAAAAACAGCCTGTACGATTCGCTCGCCAGCTTCCACCACAACGGTTTCTTCTGTGATGTTTCGCATCTGGGCAAAGATATGACCTTCATTGGCTGGATTGCCGTAGTAGTCGCCGTCGATAACTCCAACCGAGTTAATCAGAACCAAGCCTTTCTTGCGAGGATTGGACGAGCGGTCGTAGAGATAGAGGACCTCGTTGGCCTGCATATAGGCCTTTACACCTGTTGGAACCAGCTTAATCTCGCCTGGCTCCAAGCTGACCCTCTCCGCAGCTTTCAGGTCATAACCTGCTGCATGAGCTGTCTCACGTTTTGGCAATAAGTTTTCATCTGTAAACTGGCTGACCAGTTCGAATCCACGGATTTTCATAGTAGTTTCCCTTCAATTTCTTCATGCATAATACGCTCTCTATTATAATTTATTCGCAGGCTAAAAGCAAAACTCCAACCTAGTGGCTGGGGTTTTCAACTTTATTCAAACACAAACTGGTTGTGGTAGAGTTCGGCGTAGAGGCCGTTGAGCTTGAGAAGCTGGCTATGGTTGCCTTGCACAATCACTTTTCCATCCTTGAGGACGATGTTCAACCCTCAAATCTGACTTTATTTCTCCGGTATGACCCAAAACAAATAGTAAGTGATGAAGATTGTTAATAGTCCCAGTCCCATTTTGACCAATAAAATAGGAGCCAGCCAGATAGAAATTGCCATGAGTAAGTAAATTTGCCAGATGATTTTCTTTTTTCGTTTGCGGGAAATGGATTTGGTCTCAACGTAATCAGATACGTAAAATTGATAAATTTTTGTATTACGTAGCCATTTTTCAAACCTTTTTGAACTTCTCGCAAAGCAAAAACCAGCTAAAAGTAAAAGAGGGGTTGTCGGAACTATCGGCAAAACAATCCCAATAACACCAACCATCAAACTAACAAAACCAAATACTAGATAGAATATTTTCTGCATACTAATATTATACCAAAAGAACTCGTGAATTTTTTAATAAATTTTATCACATTTTCAGAGAACGCTTGCATTTTATTGGATAAATGGGTATGATAAAGATACCAAATTTAGGAAAGAGAAAAGACGCTATGAAACTTCTAGGACTGGTCGGAACAAACTCCGCTCGCTCAACCAACCGCAAACTCTTGCAGTACATTGAACAACACTTCGCTGATAAGGCAGATATCGAACTGGTTGAAATCAAGGAACTCCCAATCTTCAATAAACCAGCCAATCGAGAATTACCAGAAATTGTCAAAGAATTGGTCGCAAAAATTGAGGCTGCTGACGGAGTCATCATCGGAACTCCCGAATATGACCACTCTATTCCAGCTGTCCTTATGAATGCCCTTGCTTGGGTATCATACGGTGTCTATCCACTCTTAAACAAACCAGTTATGATAACTGGTGCTTCTTATGGAACACTTGGTTCCTCTCGTGCCCAACTACAGTTACGTCAAATTCTCAACGCTCCTGAACTCAAGGCCACTGTCTTACCAGATGAATTTTTATTGTCACATTCCTTGCAAGCCTTTGATGCCAATGGGGAGCTCATTGATTTAGAAACTAGTCAAAAACTGGATGCCATCTTTGATGACTTCCGCCTCTTTGTCACTATGACTAACAAGCTGTCTAACGCAAAAAAAATACTCCAAAAAGAAGCTGAAAACTTCGATTGGGAAAACCTGTAAGAGAGGAATATACTATGAAATTTGTCGGAATTGTTGGATCAAATGCAGAACAATCTTATAACCGCATGCTATTGCAATTCATTCAACGCCACTTTAAAGTGAAGTTTGAACTAGAACTTTTGGAAATCAAAGATGTTCCAATGTTCAATCAGGACGAAGACCAGTCTGATTGTTTTGCAATTCAATACCTTTACAACAAAATCACCCGTGCTGACGGGGTCATTATTGCTACCCCTGAGCACAATCATACCATTACCCCTGCCCTTAAGAGTACTCTGGAATGGTTCAGCTTTAATTTGCACCCATTCGAAAATAAACCAGTTATGATTGTCGGGGCATCTTACTACGATCAAGGAACTTCTCGTGCCCAAGTTCACCTACGGAAAATTTTAGATGCACCAGGCGTCAATGCTTACACACTACCAGGTAATGAATTCCTCCTTGGTAAGGCCAAAGAAGCTTTTGACGATAAGGGCAATATCATCAATGAAGGCACCGTGAAATTCTTAGAAAGCTGTCTAGACAACTTTATCAAGTATGTCGGTGTTGTATCTAAACAAGTATGTCGGTGTTGTATCTAAATTGAAAAAACCAAAACCAATCGCACCAGAAGATTTAGACTGTACCAAACCAATCGCAACAACCATCACTGGTGTGGATCCCGATGATCCAGATTGGCTAGAAAAGGCTTCTAAATTGGTTAACGCAGTTGAGGGAGACACCTATGTTAAACTGGACAAAGGTCTGTTGACTGTTAACCAGCTCAATATGTTCCTCAATGCGATGCCATTTGAATTGACCTATGCAGATGATAATAACCAGTTCCTCTACTACAACAATAAGCACCAAGAACCTGATACCATGTTGGGTAAACGGGTACCTGCTCAAGTAGGAAATCGCCTGTCAACTGTCCACGGTACGCTACCTCCTGCCCGCATGAAGAATGTTGAATGGGTTGTCGGTACCTTGCGTAATGGTAACCAGGAATATGTTCGTACCATTGTACCCGGTACCCCTGCTGAAATTATCAACACCCACAACTACCAAGCTATGTACTATCCTGACGGATCCTACGCTGGTATCAATGAAATTATCTTTAATTTCAAACCATGGCTAGATTGGTATCTTGAAGCTACTGGTCAACGCTTGGTTGGTGGTTCGGGAACTGCCGCAGCTCCTGCACATGTTGACGCAACCTCTGGTGCATCAGATGCTGGTAGTACCTCTGCTACTTCCACAACGACAGATGCAGATTCTGGTGCATCCGCTCACTAATCGTTCACATATAGTGGGAAGAACTCTTCCCACTATATTTTTCAAACAAAACATTGACAATTATTTCACAAGGAGTTCCTATGTCACCGTTTCAAGAAAAAATTTCAGCTGCAGTTTCAAAAAAAGAAGCCCTTTTTGACGAAAGTCTAGGCCGCTATGCCTTGCGTTCTATGTATGCAGGAGCCTACCTGACTATGTCAACAGCTGTCGGTATTATCGGAGCAGACGTTATTGCCAGTCAATTTCCAAGTTTGTCGCGCTTTGTCTTTACCTTCATCTTTGCTATTGGGCTGGTTTTTGTTCTTATTTTTGGTGGTGAATTAGCCACATCTAACATGATGTATCTCACAACTGGTACCTACTATAAGCAAATTACCTGGAAAAAAGTGACACAGATGCTGCTATACTGTACTTTCTTTAACTTTGTAGGCGCTACTATTCTAGCCTGGCTCTTCAATCAGTCCTTCTCCTACCTCAATCTCTCTGATAAGAGCTTTGTCGTCAATGCCGTTACCATCAAACTTGGAAAATCTGACTGGAGCAATTTTATTGAAGGAATCACGGCTAATATGTTTGTAAATATGGCAATCCTTGGTTTCATGCTCATCAAAGAACAGTCTGCTAAGTTCTTTGTCATCATTTCCTCCATTTTTATGTTCGTTTTCCTCATCAATGAGCATCTGGTCGCCAATTTCGCATCTTTCATGCTCCTAGCTTTTAACGCTACTCGAAGCAATGTCGAAGCTTTCAATATGAGCAATATCCTTCGTCAATGGATTGTGGTCTTTTTTGGAAATTGGCTCGGAGCCGGTCTCTTTATCGGTATCGCCTACGCTTGGCTCAATCAAACCAAAACCAACCATATTGAGCAGTAAGCCTACCACAAAAACAGCCAAGATAAACCACGTCCTAAACGTTTAAGGATTGTGGTCTGCTTATCTTGGCTGTTTATTTTTCTATATATTATTCAAACACAAACTGGTTATGATAGAGTTCAGCATAGAAGCCATTGAGTTTGAGTAACTCACTATGGTTTCCTTGTTCAATGACTTGACCATCTTTTAATACAATGATTTCATCTGCATTTAGAATGGTTTTAAGACGGTGGGCAATGACGAAGCTGGTCCGTCCTGCAATAATGGCCTCCATAGCTTTTTGAATTTTAGCTTCAGTCACGGTATCAACGTTAGACGTTGCTTCATCCAGAATCAATACTTGTGGATCTGTCAACAATGTACGGGCAATGGAAATCAACTGTTTCTGACCTGTTGAAAATACATTTTCATCATCCGTTACATAAGTGTCATACCCTTCTGGCAAACTCATAATGAAATCATGAATGTGGGTAGCACGTGCGGCAGTTTCAACCATTTCTTGTGAAATATCATCATTACCAAATCGAATATTATCCGCAATAGTACCAGAGAAAAGCACTGATTCCTGCAATACAATACCGACTTTATTTCGCAAACTATCCAAATCATATTCACGAATATCACGGCCGTCAAACTCTACGCTTCCACTATTTACATCATAAAAACGATTAATAAGGTTCATGATTGTTGTCTTACCTGACCCTGTTGGACCAACAACGGCTATCATTTTCCCTTTAGGTGCCGAGATAGAAACTTTATTGAGCACTTTTTGACCTGGTAAATAACCAAAATCGATATTCTTAATCTCAACACCTTCCTTTAATTCGGTAAACAAGGGTGCATTTTGAGGGCGAACCTCTTCGGTCTCATCAAACATTTCTTGAACCCGGTGAGCACCAGTGAAAGCCAACTGTAGCTCTGCCCAACTTGAAGCAATCTGCAACATTGGTTGATAATACTGTTGAGAATATTGAACAAAGGTAACAACCAAACCTAGTGCAGCGGCCGCCTCTAACGAACTATCATTAAGGACTATAGTTGAACCTACAAAAATAACAATCGCAGTGTTAACCAAGCTCATCCCGTTCATAAATGGGAATAAGATACCCCCAAATAATCTACCTTTAAAGGTGGTACGACGAACTTCCTCATTAAGCTCTAAAAAGCCATCAATGGTTTCTTCTTGGACACCTTGGACGATAATCGCTTTTTGACCAGAAATTTTTTCATCCATGTAGGCATTTAATTTGGAAACTGCAACTTGCTGAAGATTGGTATATTTTCGTGCCAAACGAATGATTACTATTAAAGCAAGTAAGGCAACTGGTGTTGAAGCTATCGTCACTAAAGCCAATCGAACATCCTGTCGGAACATCATGATAATCAAACCAATGTATAAGGCTACGTTGGTCATAACCTGTGTCAATGATTGGTTGAAAGTATTTTGAATATTATCCAAATCAGAGGTAAAGCGAGAAAGGATATCACCATCTTTATGGCGATCAAAAAACGCAATAGTCAATCGTTCTAATTTTCCAAAAAGACCCTTTCTCATACGGCTAGTAGAGTCGGCAATAATACGAGTAAAGAGCAAACTGTAAATTAAGTTGGCAATAACTGTCATAGCATAGGCTAGAAAGAGTTTGGACATAATACTATTAAAATCTGAGTAGTCCGCTTCAAAACCAATTTGTCCCATTTGCTTAGCAACAGCATAGCTTTGACCTATTTTGCCCATCTCTGCAATCGCATCCCCAAGCAAAACCGGACTTTTTACTTGTAAATAAGTAGCTGCCACGATTGCCAGAAAAATAACAGCAAAAGACAATTTATAGCGTTTAAAATAAAACCAGAAAAAACGTAAAGTCTTCATCTATTCTTCTCTCCCTTTCTGAGTTTCATATATTTCGCGGTAAACAGCATTATTTGCTACCAGTTCAGCGTGGGTCCCTTCCCCAATTAGACGTCCTTCGTCAAGTACAAGGATTTTATCTGCTTTAATCACTGATGAAATTTTCTGTGCAACAATGACCGTTGTTGTCGCTTTTAATTCATGGTTTAAAGCCTCTTGAACCAACTTCTCAGATTTGGCGTCTAAGGCTGAAGTCGAATCATCCAAAACAAGTACCTTCGGCTCACCAATCACACCACGTGCAATCGAAATCCTTTGTTTTTGACCCCCAGAGAAGTTATTCCCCCGTTCCTCGACTTTACTTTCATAGGTTTCATCTAGGCGATCTATAAATTCTTTTGCTTGAGCAATCCCCGCTGCGCGTTCTAAGCGGAGTAAGTCTGCTCCTGGAGCACCCTGTCGCAGGTTGTCCGCAATTGTTCCAGAGAAAAGAATAGCCTTTTGTAATACAATCGAGACCGTATTGCGAAGGGTATTTTTATTGACTTCCTTAACATCACGACCACCAATAAAGATTCTCCCTTCTTGTGGATCAAAGAGACGAGCAATCAGTTGTGCTAAAGTTGATTTACCTGCACCTGTAGCACCAACGACGCCAACCATCTGTCCTGGCTCAATCTCAAATGAAATATTTTTTAATGTCGGCTCTGTATCATGTGGATACGTAAATGTTACATTATCAAAAACAATACTTCCATTTAATTCTTCGTCTGGAACATCTACAAAGGTCATAGCTGGTTCGGTATTTAAGACTTCCGCAATCCGTTTAATCGAAATAGCTGCACGAGATGCCTGCATTCCCATAAAGCTCGTCATAACGATTGCGAACATGATTTGCATCAGGTAACTCATAAATGAAGTGAATCCCCCAACCACTTCTAAATTTGTATCTACCATCCCTGAAACAAGATAGAGAGATGCAAAGATAGCCATGTAGGAAATAAACATCATCAATGGTTGTAGAATTGAAAAACCATATCCAATAAAAATATTTAAATCCAGAAGTTCATTAGAAACTTCTTTGAATTTATCGTATTGATTTTTTTCTTGAACAAATGATTTTACCACCCGAATACCACGAAGATTTTCCTTGACAATGCTATTCATACGATCCATCAAAGTTTGAAATTTTCCAAAACGTGGTCCCATTTGTCCCATCACAATGGCCATAATGGCTACAATCAAAATCACCATGACAATGATCATCCACCAAAGTTCTGGTAGGGTTCTTACAGCCATAATAAATGCCCCGATAAATAGCAACGGCACGCGTAATAAAATAGTGAAAAGCATCATGGTCAGGTTTTGAATTTGCGTAACATCATTTGTCATTCGGACAACTAAATTACCAGCATTAAACTCTTCGATATTTGCATATGAAAAACTTTGAATTTTTCGGAAGGTATTTTCTCGAATATCCGCAGATACTCCTTGGGCAATTTTTGCTGCAATAATTGTATTTGCGAGTCCAGCAAGCAAACCAATTCCGGCAATCACTAAAAGAATTTTCCCAACCCGAAAAATCTCATCTTGATCATTTAACAAAACTGCCGTCAAGACATCTTTGAGATAACTTGGTTGCAAAAGTGTTGTAATAACAACAATGGATGTTAGCACAAGCGATGTCAATGCATGCCACTTGTAGCGTAGAATTGCATTTTTAAACATCATTATTCTCCTTATACTGTTTAATATTCTCCTTCAGCTGATGAATCAGCCGAATCATTGATTGGAAATCTTCCCGAGGGATTCCCGTAAAAAGTGATTCCGACATTTCTTGGTGCCAGTCCCTTAATGGTTGCAACTTCTCTTGACCCAATGGTGTCAAAACAACTTGCTTAAAACGCTTATCTACCACAGATGGAATGATTTGAACAAAGCCATTTTTTTCCATACGCTTAACCAAGTTACTGGCGACAGACTTAGATATTTTCAATTCAGTTTCAATATCCTTTACAAAAATTTCCTTATCCATATGATCACCTAAAAAGTGTAAGACATGACCCTGCGGACCAGCCAAATGCTCAACACCATAGTGTTTTGCAATCTTTTCACTCAAGTATTCTAACTGATGAAAAACATGTCGTAAGTCTGCCATATGTGACATCAAGAACCCTCCTTTTTTTGTTAGCACGCTGATTATTATAGTTCCTAAGAGAACTAATGTCAAGTCTACTGCTCTCTTTTTTTCATTAATTTGAAAAAGTGATCCCATAGAACTGAAAAACAGCAAAAAAAAGATTTATATTTTATATTCTTCCATTTCGTTTATACTGGCTTTAACAACCTTTATCAAAATCTATTTTTTATACTACGTTTAAAATAGGACTCGGTTATGTCTTCCTCTAATTCCAATTTATTGCAATACAATTTGACTTTCTAGAAGTAATTCGTTCTTCATTTTCCGTACATTCCTCACTCTCTTCCACCTCATATTACCATCCCTCCTGTTTGAGGCTCTCCCAAATGAACCACCATAATTGCACAACAATTGAATTAAAGTCAGCCAATGATTTTTCTGTGAGAATATACCTACTTGTGATATAATATTAGTAACAATCTATGCAAGGAGAGGTCATGGAAAAACAAAAAATTGCCGTTCTTGGTCCTGGATCATGGGGAACAGCTCTCTCTCAAGTCTTAAACGATAATGGACATGAGGTACGTATTTGGGGAAATATTTCCGAACAAATTGATGAAATCAATGAAAAACATACGAATACTCGATATTTTAAAAATATTGTTCTAGATGAAAAAATTAAGGCATACAAAGACCTATCAGAGACTCTTGACGGAGTTGATGCTGTTCTTTTTGTTGTCCCAACCAAGGTAACTCGACTGGTGGCGAAACAAGTTGCGCAAGTGCTCAAACACAAAGTCGTTATCATGCATGCCTCTAAAGGATTGGAACCTGATAGTCACAAACGTTTGTCTGAGGTTTTAGAAGAAGAAATTCCAGCACAACTTCGTTCCGAAATCGTAGTTGTATCAGGTCCTAGCCATGCAGAAGAAACAATCGTTCGTGATTTAACACTGATTTCTGCCGCATCAAAAGATATGAAGGTAGCAACCTACGTTCAAAACCTATTTAGTAATCGTTACTTCCGCCTTTATACTAATAATGATGTCATTGGTGTAGAAACAGCAGGTGCTCTGAAAAACATTATCGCAGTTGGTGCGGGTGCCTTACATGGTTTGGGCTATGGAGACAATGCCAAGGCAGCCATTATCGCCCGTGGTTTAACTGAAATCACACGTCTTGGCGTTGCTATGGGGGCTAATCCTTTAACTTATAGTGGCCTTTCTGGTGTCGGTGATTTAATTGTTACCGGTACATCTGTCCATTCACGTAACTGGAGAGCCGGTGACCAGCTCGGTCGTGGCGAAAAACTGGAGGACGTTGAGCGCAATATGGGGATGGTTATCGAAGGAATTTCGACAACCAAAGCTGCCTATGAATTAGCACAAGAACTAGGTGTCTATATGCCAATAACTCAAGCGATCTACAAGGTCATCTACCAAGGAGCTAATATTGAGGATGCCATTAAGGAAATCATGACCGGTGAGTTCCGCCATGAAAATGAATGGCACTAATTCTTTTAGTTGAAAATAATTGCACAAAGGAATATATGAACTATGAAAAAAGTTAGAAAAGCAGTCATCCCTGCTGCAGGATTGGGAACACGTTTCCTTCCAGCAACAAAAGCACTCGCCAAAGAAATGCTACCGATTGTGGACAAACCTACTATTCAATTTATCGTTGAAGAAGCACTTCGTTCTGGTATTGAAGATATCTTAGTTGTAACTGGTAAATCAAAACGTTCTATCGAGGATCATTTCGATTCAAATTTTGAATTGGAATTCAACCTTAAAGAAAAAGGTAAGAATGATTTGTTGAAACTTGTTGATGAAACAACAGGGATTCGTCTCCACTTCATTCGTCAAAGCCACCCACGTGGACTCGGAGATGCAGTTCTTCAAGCCAAAGCATTTGTAGGGAACGAACCATTTGTCGTTATGCTGGGTGATGACGTAATGGACATCACAGATACAAAAGCTGTACCATTGACCAAGCAATTGATGAACGACTACGAACAAATACATGCTTCAACGATTGCTGTTATGCGTGTCCCTCATGAAGAAGTTTCTGCCTACGGTGTCATTGCCCCTCAAGGAGAAGGCATCAATGGTCTATACAGCGTAGATACATTTGTGGAAAAACCAAAACCTGAAGATGCTCCTTCTGATCTTGCTATCATCGGTCGTTACTTACTTACACCTGAAATTTTTGGAATTTTAGAAAACCAAAAACCAGGTGCAGGTAATGAGATTCAACTGACTGATGCCATTGATACACTAAACAAAACGCAACGTGTATTTGCCCGCGAATTTAAAGGTAACCGATACGATGTTGGTGACAAGTTCGGTTTCATCAAAACAACTATCGATTATGCTTTGCAACATCCTCAGGTTAAAGATGACTTGAAACAATACCTCATTGAATTAGGTAAACAGTTAGATAAACCAAAAAAATAACGTCAAATTCCAAATAGTCAACACTATTGGATTGCAAAGGTGGTAGCCAACTTCGTGCTACCCTTTTTTAATGAATAGAAACGGAAGGATTCTCCCAATGAATGACACTGTTTCCAGAAACACAACCATGTCCATTGTTGCCACCGCTCTGCTAGGATTTTCAGGTATTCTTTCAGAAACGAGTATGAATGTGACATTCCTACCAAACAAAAAGTTTATCACTTGCCACTGTCAAGTCTCCAATGGATTACAACCATCTACCTTTTAGCTGTTGCAATATCAATGACTGTCAGTGCTACTTTGCAGCAAAATGTTAAAGAAAAAACTATTTTAAATGCCTCTCTCATTCTGTTCACATCGGACACAATCTTGGCATTTGCAACCCCTAGCTTCTCCATCATGATCGTAGGACGCGCCTTACAAGGATTAGGAACTGGGATTGGAATGGCATTGATGTTCATTCTCATTTTAGACCGAATTCCTCCTCAAAAAATTGGAACCTATATGGGGATCGGCGGTCTGATTATGAGTTTAGCACCTGCTTTCGGCCCTACCTATGGCGGTTTTATGATTGCACGCCTTCCCTGGCAATAGATTTTCATCTTTATCCTACCCGTCCCTCTTATCTGTTTTGTTCTAAACCATCTCTACATAGAAAATAGCCAAAAAAGTGAGAAACGTCCTTTTGATATTTCGTCCTTCATACTGTTAGCTCTTGCGCTAATTACGTCGCTTCTAGCAATTACAAGTCTAGAAGAAGGTAAAATAAATTGGATATATTTAACTGTATTCATCCTTAGCTTGGCCGCATTTATCCATCGAAGTCTGACTATCCCTAAACCATTTCTTGATATTCGTGTCTTGAAAGTACCAACCGTTTGGCTTGGTTTAATTCCCTTCTTTATTTATCAATTTGCTAATTTAGGTTCAAACTTTATTATCCCAAACTTTTTAATTGTAGCGAAGGGGCAAGTTCCACTCTAGCAGGATTCTCATTACTGCCAGGTACTCTTTTGGGAGCCATCCTAGCCCCTGTTTTTGGCACATTCTATGATTTAAAAGGACCAAAACCTTCACTATATATTGGGAATAAATTATTTACCATAGCTCTTTCTATCATGGCCTTATTCACTGTAACATTGACACTCTTCAGTTTGGCAGCAACCTATATTGTATTCACCTTTGGAAGAAACATGGCATTTAACAATACCCTGGTCGTTTCAGTATCCACATTGCCTCAAGAAAAGAAAGCAGATGCCACAGCTATTTTTCAAATGATGCAACAATTTGCAGGTGCTTTAGGAACAGCTATTGCTTCTGTCCTTGCAAATAGTAGCCAAAATTTGACCGAAGGAGTCCAACGTGTCTTCTCTCTACAGCTATTCTTAGTCGTCATTATCTACTTCTTCTTCATTAATCTATTCCAACAGCTCAGCAAAAATTCCTGAAAAAGATTGGATAGTTACAATTCTTTATCTTCAAATGAAAAAGCCGTCAGAAAACAATTCTAACGACTTCTCTTAAAAACTAGCATCCGCTAGTTTTTTTTACATGAAATAGAATACGCCCAGTAGCAAAGCAAACAAACCCAAATAACCAATGAAACTGTAAAAAACCTGTTTCCCAGTAAATAAATTTTTCTCTGTAAGCGGCGGTAAAAAAATAACGACTAAACAACCACCAATCGCTCCTCCAATATGTCCCGCCATGCTAATGGATGGGGTAAAAAGGCCTAATACCAAGTTCAGTCCTAGAAGAAGCATGTAACGTTGGCCAAGAACTTGTAAATAAGGGCTACGGCTAAATTTTCTCAAAAGGGCCATGGCTGCAAATAAGCCAAAGAGCGAGGTCGACGCACCTGCGCCAACCACATCTGGTGTAAAGAAGAGAACAAAAAGGTTCCCCATAATACCAGATAATAGATAGAGAAGAAAGAACCTCCGGGACCCAAAAAGCCCTTCTAATTGATAACCTAAACCAAGTAAAGTAATACCATTGAATAGAAAATGCTCCCAACCAATGTGGACAAAAACAGGTGAAACCAAGCGCCACAACTGAGTCGGATCATAACGCACTACTTCACCATACATACCACCGAATTCAAAAATCGTATAGGCTGTAGTGGTCTGCCCAAAGCGAAATATTTGTATAAATAGAAAAACAAGAGCCGTAACTGCCAACAAGCCATTGGTCACAGGGTAGCGCTTATCAAAAAGATTCTTCAAAAATCAACAACTCCTTTACTGGGATATCAAATGTCTGGTGTTCAAAATCATATAACTGGAAAGAGCTCAAGGTCGATACCGTCTCCCCCTGATAATCTGACAAGTAGCGGTCATAAAACCCTGCCCCATAGCCAACCCGAAACCCTACTTGATTCCATGCCAATCCAGGGACATGAATCCAGTTAATCACAGACTTATCCACAGATTGTGAATAAGTCCCAGGTTCCCAAACTCCAAACCTTGTTTTAACCAAATCATCAGGATTATATTCTACAAAATCCATGCGTCCTTGTGAATAGGTTTTAGGAATGAAAATGCATTTTCCATCCTTTTGAGCCTGTTCAATCAAGTAACTAGTATCGAACTCATGTCCCATAGAAAGGTAGGTCCCAAGCGACTTTGAGCACTTATAGGTGTCAGAAGAAAGGAGCCTTTCTGTTAGTTGCTGACTCCATCTTGCTCGTTGACTACTCGTTAGTCCTTGCAAAGTCCCTAGCACTTCTTTCCGAATTTCTTTTTTATCCACAGAAACTCCTTTTCTTTCAGAAAAAGACTGGAAAACCCAGTCTAATTTGCTTTCGTTTTCAAAAAATCGCTCAACTTATCCACAGCAAAGGGAAGCACTTCCTCTTTGGGACTGAGACGAGGATTGTGAAGGGGATAAGGCGTATCCACACCCAGCCAGAACATAACACCTGGAACCTTGTTGAGCAGGTAGCCAAAGTCTTCACCCGTCATGGCAGGTGGACAGTCAATCATTTCCACACCATCAACCTGTTCAAAATAAGTCATTAGTTCATCCGCCAACTGAGGATTGTTCTCCACAGGCAGATAACCGCTAGGATTAAGTTCGATCTCCAAGTCTACTCCAAAGGACAGAGCAATTCCTTCTGCTATTTCACGCACTCGTTTTTGCACCAAGAGGCTCATACTCTGGGTCAAGGCCCGAATGGTGCCATGCAAAAAGGCTGTTTCGGTAATAACGTTGTTGGTCGTTCCCGCGTGCATGGAGCCGAAGGTCACCACAGCTCCCTCGATTGGGTCGACATTTCGACTCACCACTGACTGAACTTGGGTCACAAAGTAGCTGGCTGCCACCAAGGCGTCATTGGCGGTATGGGGAAATGCTGCGTGACCACCCTTTCCTGTAAACCGTATCTTGACCTCACAGGTCCCAGCAAAGAGGGTCGCACGGTTGGTGGCCATTTGACCAACTTTGAGATCTGGTCGGACATGGAGCCCATAAAATTCATCTGGTAACCAATCCCCAAAAGCTCCCGCTTCATACATAAGCATGCCACCTGCTAGATTTTCCTCTGCAGGCTGAAACAAGAAGAGTAGGTTATTTTTCGGTTGCTGCTCTGCCATTTTCTCCAAAAGCCCCAAGGCAATGGTCATGTGGAAATCATGTCCGCAGGCGTGCATCCGGTCTGGTTGGAGGGACTTGAAGTCCAGGCCCGTTTCCTCCACAATTGGCAGACCGTCAATATCCGTCCGCCAACCAATCGTTTTTTGAGGAGCAGATCCTGTCAGATAAACCAAGATACCCGTCTCCCACGTGCGAACTTGGGAAAAAGAGCAGTCTTGAAGCAACCCCTCTATAGTTTCCATAAGAAAGGCATGGGTCTTGAACTCCTCCATGCCCAGCTCTGGAATCTGGTGGAGGGCCCGCCGTGTTGCAATTAAATCTAGCATAGCTACCTCTTAGAGTGTCCGCAAAGCCTCTTCCAAGGCTGTTTTTTGTTGGGTTTGCTCATCGATTTCCTTGATGATGCGGGCTGGTACACCTGCAACCACAACGTTTTCAGGTACATCTTGGGTCACAATGGCACCCGCTGCGACAACAGAGCCACTACCGATTTGCACACCTTCGATAACAACAGCATTGGCACCAACCAAGACATTGTCACCAACACGAACTGGATCTGCAGAAGCTGGCTCGATGACACCAGCAAGGACCGCACCTGCACCGATGTGGCTGTTCTTACCAACCGTTGCACGGCCACCGAGAATAGCACCCATATCAATCATAGTTCCTGGACCGATTTCTGCACCGATGTTGATAATGGCACCCATCATGATAACGGCATTATCGCCAATCGTCACTTGGTCGCGAATAATTGCACCTGGTTCAATACGAGCATTGATGTTCCGTTTGTCCAACAAGGGCACAGCTGAATTGCGGCCGTCTTGCTCAACCACGTAGTCTACATTTTCAGTCAAGTTTGTCAAAAGTGGCTCGACGTCTTTCCAGTCACCGAAGAGGACATTGCCAAGTTTTGTCACTTCTGCAGGAACAGGACCAGCCAATTCCCCTTCAAAAGTTACTTTCACAGTTGTTTTTTTCACCGCATTAGCGATAAAGGCAATGATTTCTTGTGCAGTCATTTTTTGTGCAGTCATAATGATTCCAATCTAAAAATAATATTTTTTCTATTATATCAAAATTTTCAGAAAATTTGGGGAAATTTTGTTTTCTTAATCACTCGTATGTTTCCTTGGATATATAGCACCTATAATATTATCTTTTACCAGACCAGTATCATCCAGTACAATTCCATGGAGAACTCCGCCGTAAACAGCTCCGCCATCAATCCCAATTTTACCATCTGGGCTAGTCCAAATTTGACTAATGCGAAGTTGAGTTTGAAAGAGGTTATACACAGGTGTATGTCCAAAGACAATCATTTTTCCTGTGGTATTTTCAGCCTCATGGAAAGGGGTGCGTAACCAAACCTTATCATGATTACTAGTTTTTCGCCAATCAGGCAAGGTCAGATCCACACCCGCATGAACGAAAATATAGTGCTCGGTTTCTACATGGTAAGGGCATGTTTTGACAAAGTTGATCAATTCTTCGTATTGTTCCATCACCGCATTGGCATCGATTAAGCCATCCACAGGTGTATCCAAGGGACGCCCAAGAAGAGAATTAATGGTCGTATCGCCACCATTCCTCCGGTAATGATCATAGCGTTCCAAGGGATCCCGCAACCAAGCTAAAAACATACGTTCATGGTTACCTGTCAGACAGATAGCTTCCTTTTCGCGAACCAACTGCCAAACCAGTTCTAAACAGGCCTTTGAATTTTCTCCACGGTCAATCAAATCTCCCAGAAAAATTAGCGTTTGTCGCTCTTCATCCCATTTCTTTAAAATATCTAGTAGGAGCTCAAACTCTCCATGGACATCACCCACTACAAAAAATTCATTTTTCATAGACTCTATTCTACCACATTTAATAAGTAAAGAAAAACTGACCGTTTCCGATCAGTTCGGTTTTCTTACAAACGTGCGTTCAATTCTGCACCAAGTTCTTCAAATCCTGGTTTACCAAGAAGAGCAAACATATTTTTCTTGTAGGCTTCTACACCTGGTTGGTCAAATGGGTTGATAGCATTGAGGTAACCAGAGATAGCAATAGCCAATTCAAAGAAGTAGAAGGTGTAACCAAGTGTGAACTCATCTTGTTGTGGAAGAGTCACAAACATGTTTGGTACGCCACCATCTGTGTGAGCAAGAAGCACACCATCTGTTGCTTTTTTGTTTACAAAGTCAACGTCTTTTCCTTGCAAGTAGCCAAGACCATCAAGGTCTTCTTCCATTTCAGGGATAAGAATATTTTTTCTAGGTTTGTCAACACGAACAACTGTTTCAAAGATGTTGCGGTTTCCTTCTTGGATAAATTGTCCAAGAGAGTGCAAGTCTGTTGAGAAGTTAGCAGATGTTGGATTGATACCTTTTTGATCCTTACCTTCTGATTCACCAGCCAACTGTTTCCACCATTCACTGAAGTATTGAAGCGATGGTTCGTAGTTAGCTAAGATTTCTGTTACATAACCTTTTCTGTAAAGAATGTTACGCACTGCAGCATATTGATATGCTTGGTTTTCAGCAATTTTATCAGATGTGAATGTCGTACGGGCAGCATTTGCACCTTCCATAAGAGCATCAATATCTGCACCAGATGCTGCGATTGGCAAAAGTCCAACTGCTGTCAATACTGAGAAGCGTCCACCGACGTTATCTGGAACAACAAAAGTTTCCCAACCATTTGCATCTGCTTCCACTTTTACAGCACCTTTGGCTTTATCTGTTGTAGCATAGATACGGTTATTAGCTTCTTCTTGACCGTATTTTTTCACAAGCAATTCTTTAAAGACACGGAAAGCAATCGCAGGCTCTGTTGTTGTACCTGATTTAGAAATCACGTTAACAGAGAAATCTTTATCCGCCACGTAGTCAACCAAGTCAGCAAGGTAGCTTGATGAGATAGAATTTCCAGCGTAAAGGATTTGTGGCGCTTTGCGTTCTTCACGAGTTTGCAAATTAGCAAAAGAATTGCTTAAAAAGTCAATCGCTGCTTTGGCACCAAGGTATGAACCACCGATACCAATAACCACCAAAACTTCACTTTCATTTTGGATCTTAGTTGCTGCTTTCTTGATACGAGCAAATTCTTCTTTGTCATAGTTTTCTGGCAAATCCAACCAGCCAATAAAGTCGCTACCAGGACCTGTACCTTGACGAAGCATTTGGTCAGCCAATGTAACCTGTGGTTGCATATAGTCAACTTCTTGTGCACCAACAAATTGGCCTAAGACTTTTGAATAATCAAATGTAATATGTGTCATGTTTTTCCTCCATTTGTATACCATAATATGATAACGCTTTATCAGGTATTTTTCAAGGAATTTATCAATTTTCATTCATTTTCATGAAATGGTTTGCGTAATTTTGGGTTTTCTTAAAAATTCTATGAAATTTTCGCGTTTACAATAATCCTCTAGGGTCTCTCCAGCGTGTGTTACAGTAATCCAGTAGGGAAATAGCTTAGCTAGCATATACAGTGGAATCAAAGCGATGTACCAAATAAACATAACCTCAAAGATAAAGCGTTGGTTGTTTCCTCTAGAAATATAGCGTTGCCGATATTCCTCTTTTAAAAACGGATGTGGAATGAAAATATGAAACAAGACCCCACCACGTACTATCATTGCAACTAGCATTCTGGCTAAAAAATTCAGTGCTACTAAAACAACTTTTCCATCCTCGTGGAGACTAAATGCTTTATCCACATAGATTGTTTTATAGCGCTTATCCTTTAAAGGACGCTTCGTTGATTTTTGTTCTTCCTTACTCAAATGCTGTACACTACTATTATCGTATTTTATATCGGACATCTCTAAGTCCACCACTCTGCTATATTTCTTAGCAAGAGTCGTTTTCCCCATACCTGGAAAGGCAAATACAAACATAGACTTTCCTCCTTCTTTTTCAATAGAATAGCAGAGCAGTCCAAAAGTTTTCTTAATAATATTCGAAAAACAGAGCCATCTGTTATTAATTCAAACACAACATGTTATGTGACCATGAAAAAGAATTCGAACAATAAGGGCCAAAGAATACTTCAAACCGCCTACCCCCTGACAGTACCTGACTTTTATTCTTTTTGTTATGGGTTGGGTTATTGTAGCTTGGCCACTTTCGTACGTGGTTTGATTTGACTGCTCCTATTTTGCCCCTATTTCTAAAAATAAGCCAAAGAAAACCCTCCAAAAGCTTGATTTCAAAGGGTTTTTAGACTATACGCAAAAAGAGCACACACTCGAATTCGCTTAGGGCTGCTGGATTCCTCCCCTGACCCGCTTCACGCACGAATGTTGCTCCGAATATTATTATAACACAATTTGGCTAGAGTGCAAGTGGAGAGTCGATTAGGATTGATCCACTTGGGATTTAGTAGCCAGCTTATCAGCTTGTTGCTTCTCCCTACGTTGTCTGAAAAAATCTTGCATCATTTGGGCACACTCCTCTTCTAATATTCCCTTTTCCACCTCTACTCGATGATTCAGACGGACGTCCGCTAAAATATCATAAAGACTCCCAGCAGCACCAAACTTTTGATTGGTGGCTCCATAAATCACCCTTGGAATGCGTGCGAGACCAATAGCACCACTACACATGACACAGGGTTCTATTGTAACAAAAAGGGTCGTATCCAGCAGTCGCCAATTGCCTTCCACTCGATTGGCTTCTTGGATGGCCATGACTTCGGCGTGCATGATGGCTTGATTGAGTTCCTCACGCGCATTGTGCCCACGACCAATAATCTGTCCATCCTTAACGATGACACAGCCAATAGGAATTTCATCCTTTTCCAGTGATTTTTCAGCCTCTGCAAAGGCCTGTTTCATAAAATATTCTTTTTCTTCTAAGGTATAGTTCATAAAATTATTATAACAGAAAACAGCCCTGAAAGGCTGTCTCTACACTGTTTATTACAATTCGCCAACCAATTTCACAACATTTTCTACTGTGAAGCCATAGTTGTCAATAACTGTTTGGGCTGGAGCTGATGCACCGAAGGTGTCGATTCCAAGAACTTTACCATCAAGACCGACATACTTGTACCAACTTTGAGTTGCACCCATTTCAATGGCCAAGCGACGACGGATGGTATTTGGAAGAATTTCTTCCTTATAAGCTGCATCTTGTGCATCGAAGAGCTCAGTAGATGGCACAGAAACCACACGAACCTTAGTGCCTGCTGCTTCTAGTTCTTTGGCAGCTTTTACAGCCAAGTTCACTTCTGAACCAGATGCAAGAAGGATGGTATCAAAGCCTGCTGCTTCATAGACCACGTAAGCACCTTTGGCAACCTTGTCAAAGGCTGTTCCTTCTTCAACTGTCAAGTTTTGACGAGTGAGAACAAGGGCTGTCGGAGTGGACTTGCTAGTCAAGGCCAAGTACCAAGCAGCTTGGGTTTCACGCGCATCTGCTGGGCGGAAGACATTGAGGTTTGGCATGGCACGAAGCCCTGCCAAGTGCTCGATTGGCTCGTGAGTTGGGCCATCTTCACCAACTGCAATTGAGTCATGCGTGAAGACATAAGTCACAGGAAGACCTTGAAGGGCTGACAAACGAACTGCTGCCTTCACATAGTCTGAGAAAACGAAGAAGGTCCCACCGAAAACGCGAAGCCCACCGTGTGCTGCCATACCATTCAAGATAGTACCCATAGCAAATTCACGCACACCGAATTGGATATTACGATTCAGAGGATTAGCAGAGTCTTGAAGTCCTTCCCCTTTAATGACAGTCATATTTGAGTGTGCCAAGTCAGCTGAACCACCAAAGAAATTTGGTAATACAGCCGCTGCTGCATTTATCGCATCTTGTGATGAATTACGAGTTGCTTGTGAGAAACCATTTTCATAGACAGGAAAATCTGATTCTGTCAACTCAGCCAATTCACGACCTTCCAAGATAGCTGTTACTTCTGCAGCCAATTCTGGATGTGCTACTTTGTAGTCTTCCACCAATTTCGCCCAAGCATCATACGCAGCTGCTCCACGGTCAGCTACATTAGCTTTGAAGTCCGCATAGACTTCAGCTGGAATTTCAAATGGAGCATAGTTCCAATCAAGTGCCTTACGAGTTGCTTCTGCCTCTTCTGGACCAAGAGGAGCACCGTGAGCCGCATTGCTTCCAGCTTTACTTGGCGAACCGTAACCAATAACTGTCTTGATTTCGATAAGTGATGGTTTACCAGCAGCTTTTGCTTTTTCAATAGCTGCAAAGATGGCATCTACATCTGTACCATCTGTTACGAGGTCTGTATGCCAACCATATGCATCGTAACGTGCACGAACACTTTCTGTAAAGGCATCCTTCGTTTCACCATCCAAGTTGATGTCATTTGAATCATAGAGAACGATGAGTTTTTCTAATTTTTGGAGTCCAGCATAAGAAGCAGCCTCTGAGGAAACACCTTCCATCAAGTCCCCATCACCGCAAATCACATAAGTATAGTGATCAAAGATTGGGAAGCCATCGCGGTTATATTTAGCAGCGAGATAACGTTCTGCTTGAGCAAAACCAACTGCTGAAGCAATCCCTTGCCCCAAAGGACCAGTTGTAGCATCTACACCGGCTGTGTGACCAAATTCCGGGTGACCAGGTGTTTTAGAGCCCCATTGACGGAAGTTTTTGATCTCATCCATACTAACATCTTCAAATCCCGATAGATGAAGCAGTCCGTAAAGAAGCATAGAGCCATGTCCTGCTGACAAGATAAATCGGTCGCGATTGATCCAGTTAGGTTGTGCTGGGTTGATATGAAGTTCTTTTGTAAACAAGCTATAGGCCATAGGAGCTGCACCCATAACGATTCCTGGGTGGCCTGATTTAGATTTCTCAATGGCATCAATACCAAGGAAACGGATGGCGTTAACTGAAAGATTTGACATGTTTTTCTCCTTTTATAAAGTCATGTTTTCATTATACCATAAAGCGTTTTCTATGTCTGTCAGAATATTCTTGTTTCTATATGACGAAATTTTTTGAGAGGAGCAGAATCAATAAATGTATGAAACAAATTACAATTTTTGAAATCTAAAATCCAAGTAAATTCTTCAATAAAAAAACGCATAAAATCAGTATGTCACTTGAACCTTTGATTCTATGCGTTTTATAATGTGGTCTATCTCAATAATTTTGCTACATTTTGAACTTTTCCCAAAAAGTGTAAAACTATTGTTACGACCGAAGAATACTATTCTTCTGATTTTTTGTTTCTTCCTTGTGCAGCAATTGTCAAACCAAGTCCAGCAAGTCCGAGACCTAGAAGTGCCAAATCACTTTGTCGGTCACCTGTAGCTGGTAGGCTTTCTTTGTTTGATGCACTTGTGGTTTGTTCAGACGCTTGAGCTGTTGGAGTAGAAAGACTTGGTTTTTCTACCACATCATTAGCCTCCATACTACCCTTAACAACAATCCGTGCCTCACCATCTACTACTGTTTCAGATAACAGTTTTGTTGCTACTACCTTGCCGTCAACCAAGACATCTTTATAAACCAAGACTCTCTTACCTGCCTTACCTTCTTGAAGCACATAAGATTGACCTTTTGTAAGAGTTGCATCATAGCGAACTTCCTCTACAATCGGAAGGACAGATTCTTCTGTACGTTCTTTAGGTGCTGTATCTGGAACTTTTGTGATGATATAAGGCAAACGAATCACGGTTGCAGTCAAAGGTGCAAGAACAACTGCACTATCAGTCAATTCAACACCCACTAAATCAGACAATGCTTCTACACCTGCACGTTCACCATCAACCAGTACTTGACCCTTCAGTAAGTCTTTGTAAATATCTGAAAGAACAAAACTACGTTCCTTACTGTCAGCATTGACAAAGACAGCATAGCGATCACCGTTGCTTGCAATGGTTTGATAGGCAATAACCACATCGTTTGTAGCAATACCGTTCTGACCTGGTATTGAAATCAAGCTAACCTTTTGATCGACTTGGTCTTTTGTTCCCAAACGGAAGGCATCTGTAGATTTACGCAAGGCAATCAATCCTTTTGTAAAGGCCTGAGTACGGGTATTCTCTGGATAGAGGGTCTCATCTGTCGCTTTGGTCCAGTCAAACTTATTGACCGCATCAGATGAATCATAAGAATCATGAATGTAGTATGGGTAATCAAATGGTGTACCATCAGCATTTGTCAACAAATGAGCTTTGTTCGGCACTTGATCTTCTGCTACAGGGTACTGATAATCAGGGTGACGGAACTGTTTGGTCCGTCCATACTCCTGACCAGAATGGATAAACGGTGTCCCTTGAGAAGTCAAAACTAGCAAATTACCCAAACGTTGACGTTGGTGAATTTCAGTGTAATTTTCAGCGATTGATGGGTCCTTCTTGATGGACTGAGCAATGATATCAAAGAGGGTCAAGTTATCATGCGCAGCAATATATTGGATCACATCACCTGGATCATCTGCCAAGAAGTTTCCTGGTTGTGCCTTGATGTTATTAAAGACAGATTCTACACTCTTAGCACCGCCTGTAATAAAGGCTGGCTGACCTTCGTTTGGATAACCAGATTTAAGTGTATTGCGAATTTCATCTGAGAATACCGCAACAGTATCTGTTGAACTCATCCAGTCTTGGTCTGCTGGCTGAACAGGCTGATTGGCATCACCTGTAAAGGTTCTCCAACCTTCACCAAGCATAATGATGTTTGGATTGAGTTTTTGAGCTTCAGTAAAGGCTAGCTCAATTGCTTCGGCATCATGGTCCCCCATCATATCGAAACGGAAACCATCTACCTTAAACTCGTCCACAAGATACTTGATAGAATCAACAAGGACACGACGGCTCATGTAGTGAGTGGTTCCGAGACGACCCCCACCAAAGCTAGATTTAGCTGTACCATCTGCCTCCATGAAGTGATAATAGTTTGGCTCTAAATCTTCAAATAAGAAAGTCTTAGAAGTGTGGTTATACACCACATCCAAAATCACACCCATGCCTTGTTTGTGAATTTCATTGACCAGGTTTTTGAACTCTTCGATGCGTTTCATTGGATCTGTCGGATCTGTAGAATACATACCTGTAAAGGCAAAGTAGCTCTGTGGATCATAACCCCAGTTGTAGTTACTGTTGCTTGACGCGTACTCATCCATCCTCTTTCCATTTATCAATTCATTGACAAAATAGTAGCTCATAACAGGCAATAATTGAATATGAGTCACACCCAATTCCTTGAGGTAGCTGAGACGCTCTGCAAAGGCTGCAAAGGTACCAAACTGAGCAGTCAATTCATCCGAAATTGCAGGATCTGATGTGAAGTCACGAACATGTGCTTCATATATAATCGCATCTTCACGCTGATTGAAATTAGGAATAGTAGCATAATCCAAATCGCTTGGACCAACTTCTGATGGATCCACAATCGCCGCTTTGGCAATACGATAAGATGGATCAGTATCTGCTAAATCACTATTCCACTCCGCTAAAGACTTAGCATATGGATCTAAAACAAGAACAGATTGATCCCCACGAGTAATTTCATAATGGTAATAGTAACCACGATAATCTGTGATACCAAGATCTGATTGACTGTTCAATTCAAGATCCCATTGTCCTTTATCGCCCTTGGTCATGGCTAATTTACCGACCACTTTAGACTGATCATCCTTATCATAAAGAACAACTGCTACAACGTCTGCACTTGGAGACCAGAGAGTCATATCAACGACACTACCAGCCTGACTCACACGCGCACCAAGTTCTCCATCATAAGCATAGAGCTCATCCTTCAATTGCCAGCTCATAGTTGTTGTGAAGCTATCATTGCCATATTTGAGGGTGTAGCCAGCATTTTCTTGGTTGAAATCCCCGAGGACTCGCACCTTGTTGCTGGTGGCATCCAAGACAAGGTCCGTCACAGTCACTGTCTGGCCATTTTTATCTGTGACAGATAATTTCTCTAAAATACTTTCCTTATCAGCGCCTTCAAGCGTTGTAAATGCTGCTTCTAGAGCTGTTAGGCTAACATGGGAAACGCCTGTTACACGGACGTTGTTCACAAAATAAGGATTTGTGTAGATTGTTGGATCATCATCTTTAAGGAAGATTTGTGTCTGATTTTTCAAATCTGTAAAGCTATAATCTTTCTGCTGAATCTTTGCATCATCTCCTGACTTGCTTTCATCCAGTAGCAGGAAGCCAATTGAACTTGGTAAATCTGTCAATTTGACATCGATATAGGCACCATATTTACCTTGGTTTTCAAAATCAATACCATCTGGCCAATCACCCAAGGTAACGTCAGTCACATCACCCCAGATCCAGAGGCCTTTTTGGTCATAATCGCCATCTGTACGGAAATAATTAATCCGAATATATCCTTCTTTAAGTGGTTGATAGAGGCTGAGTTGATAATTCTCATCAAACCAAGCTTCATTCATCTTGGTGCTAATTCGCTCAATAACTTTATCGCCGGTTATATTTTCCCCAGATGTATTATTAATCAGAAGACTGATTTTGCTGGCTGTTTCATCTTTCATCTTGATATCAAGATAATAGCCATAATCATCCTGCTTAGCAGTACTGAAATTAGTCGCTCCTGTTGGCCATGCACCAACTTCTGGTGATGGTTTTTCGACATCATCCCATGTCCATAAACCTAAGCTAGATAAATTATCAGATGGTAGAGTTTTAAAGTGAACACGGAAGTAGCCTGCTTCAATTGGTTCTTCAGTTTCTCCTTGCACACTTGCATTGACGATGTCACCTGCTTCTGTCTGAAGGAGCATGGTACCACCTTGACCGATAGTTGGAAGTTCTACTTGAACGACCCATTTACCGTCTTTCTCGATAGCTTGATAAGATTTTCCTGTGTATGCATCTGTTACAACCACATCTTTCCCAGATACTTCAATCGCCATTTCCTTGCTCTCGGTATTGGTTGAGAAGACAAGATAGGCAGCTTGATCTTGGTAACTGCGTTTGCTGATAAGCCAACCTTGGCTATCATTTCCAGCAAGTGTTGTTGTATCACCACGTGAGAGCATTGTTGAATTTCCATTACGGAAAGCCAACAATTTTTGGTAATGGTCCTCTATGTCACTTGTCTCTACCTTACTCCAATCGAAATCGTACCGGTTGTCATAAACAGGCCAGTTGTTTTGTCCAGATTGGCCTAATTCTTCACCGTAGTAGATGACAGGCTGACCTTTAGCAGTAATCAAGAGACTAGCAGCCAATTTCAGTTTATCCAGATTTCCTTCTTTTTCTGCGCCACCGAGACTGTAAAGGAAACCATCTTAGTCATGACTGCCCAAGAATTGACCCAGAGAAGCTGCGCTAGTCAGAACCTTGCTACGCTCTTCTAGCTCTTTTCCAGCTGCTTTCAGTTGACCATTGACCAAATACTTCGCGATATCCTTGAAGCCAAAGTCCAACAAGCTGTCCATAGTACCGATACCCAAGTCACCCTTAGTATCTTTATAGTTAGCTCCCCATGTTTCTCCAATTAAGTGGAAGTCAGGATCTCTATCCACCAATTCATTTTTGAAATGTTGCCATGTGGTGTCATCAACATGTTTGACTGTATCGACACGGAAACCATAGATTGAATTACCTTTAGCAGTTGTTGAGCGTTCCAACCAAGATGCCTGCCAAGCAACCAACTGATTGCGTACTGTAGCTTCTTCTGTCTTGAAGTCTGGTAATCCAGATAATGAGCCTAATTGGTCATCTCCCTGCTTATCTTCTTCCTTGGTCCGTACCATGCCCGCAAAGGTTTCTTCTGTGCCATAGCCAGCATGATTCAGCACCACGTCAACAATGATATTGATTCCTTTTTCGGCTGCGGCATCAATCAATTCGTGGAAATCGTCTAAACTTCCCAAATGTGGATTTAGTTCTTCAAAATTTGATGCCCAGTAGCCATGATAGGCGTAGTATTCTCCATCTGTAGCGCTACCAACATTCTGTGGAATATTTTCAACAATTGGTGTCAACCAGATAGAATCCACACCCAATTCTTTCAAGTAGTCCAACTTAGCTGTAACCCCTTTAAAATCTCCGCCTTGGTAGAGACCACGAGGGTTAGTTACGTCTCCAACAACCACCTGATCATTGCTAACGTCACCATTGTAGAAACGGTCAGTCATCATAAAGTAGATGACTTGCTCGTCCCAGTCTTTTTCACCTTCTGCCTTAATGCGCTCCGTAATGGTCACATCCAATTTTGTTTCGTAGTAGCCATTGTCTTTATCATATACCTTTACAGGTAGACTGTATGTCCCTGGAGCTGTGTCAGAAGTTGCCTTAATCGTTACACGATTAAGCTCTGTTGAAATTGGTACGATACCACCACCCAGTGTAGTAGTGTCGACTTCCATTTTGATAATTTCAGCACTTTCAGGATTGGTTATAGCTACAGAAACAAGACCACTTTCGTTGTAGTTGAAAGGAGCGTTTATACTTGCTTCAATGGTTACATTTTTAGTTCCCGGAGTAGCTTTGCTTGTATCTAATTCTACTTTTTCTTCGATAAAGTATGGATTGGTATAGACTTTGTCATCACCATTCCGAAGGAAAATTTGGCTATGCCGTTTACGATCTGCAAAAGCTAAATCAATCGATTTATTGCCAGCAAGATCTGGATTATTCTGGTTGATGAGCAGAAAACCAAGTTTAGAATCTAAACCATTTGAAAGAGGAATGTCAACATAAGCACCGTATTTCCCAACTTTAAAATCAAGGGCACCTACTGGCCAGCCGTTACTTACTTCAGTCGTATCTCCCCAAGTCCATACGCCCCAACCATCATAATTGTTGTCTTCACGTGTGTAATTGATGCGGAGAACATTTTCATCCTTGAGTGGCTCATAGCTAGAAACAGTATAATCGCTAGCAATCCAAGCCTCATTTTGTTCCGGAACAAGAAGCTCCACTTTTTGGTCCGATTCTGTTATTTTTTTCCCATCTTTAAGGACCACATAACCGATTGTGCCTGGTGTCTCAGATTTTTTAATATCAACATAATGGCCGTAGTCATCCACTTGGCTACTTGAGAAATTCACTGTATCAGTTGGCCATTTATTTCCATCAGATGGTGTTTCAACTCCTCCCCAAGTCCACAAACCTTGACTTTCTGGTGCTGTTTCGTCTACATTTTCAAAGTGCAGACGAATACTACCTTCTTCAATTGGCGCTTCTGCTGGGGTGGTCAATGTAGCTGTTTCAATTGGCGCTTCTGCTGGGGTGGTCAATGTAGCTGTTTCTGCTACAGTTGCAACATTTTCTACTGATGCTGTATTTACTTGTGCATCGAAAGCTTCGCCTGCTTCAGCAACTAGTGTTGATGCCTCTGTAGCAGTTGTGTCAGAAGTTACAACCTCTTCAACCAACTCACTGCCAGCGACTGATGCAGTAGCATCAACATCTGACGTTTGATCTGTATTAACTGGAGCTGTTATTTCCGTAGAGGGAGTTGCTACTTCCTCTGCTTGAACTAATTGGCCAGTTCCGGATATCAAAAAAGCTGTTGCAATACCGACTGATGCAACACCCACCGTGAACTTACGTATCCCAAAAATAACCTTTTTTTCAAACATTGGTGATTTCTTTGCTACACGCAAACGTTTTTTATTCATTCCATTCTCCTTTGGTATGTCTAATATAATAATAATAGTATATAAAAAACAGCCCTTACTTTGCAAACGTTTTCTTAATTGTTAGCGGTAACAGTTTTGCTTAAAAAATAAGGGAATTGTGCCACTGGAACTTATTGTTAGATAGTTTCTAACTGTACTTTGGACAATTCCCTACTTATGAAGACTTTAATTGTTAAGACCGAGTGCTCTCTCTCTCGACTAAACTCGCTTGACAATACCGGTTGTATTCTTTCAATTCCCGTCCTTCAACCAAGCGCATCAACTGGCTAACACTAATTCTTCCCATTTGACGAAAGGGTTGTTTCATCGTTGTCAACTGTGGATTAGAAACTCGATCAATAAATATTCCATCAAACCCAATAATCCCGTAATCTTCAGGTACATTCCTTGACATATTCATTAATCCTCGAGCAATTCCCAAAGCTATTCGGTCTGAGGCACAGATAAAGCATGTATTTGGCATTAACTTATTAAATTGTGTAATGAACTTTTCTGCTATCCTTGACCGATTTTCTAATCGGTAAACACTTGGTTTTTGACCTAACTCATCCATAGCCTCTAAGTACCCAGCTTCTCTAGCTTGAGCAAAAGTATCTGGTAAATCGATTCCCACAAATACAACTTGATGATATCCTTTTCTTGTTGCAAATCTACTGGCTTGATAGGTTGCTTCTTTATTCTGTGTGTCAACAAAAGGTATCCCTGCTCGATTCTCTCCAAAAAGTACTACTGGTTTATTTAAACTTTTCAGCCAACTATAGTCTGAAGTACGTGCTCCAGTAACGATATAACCATCACATTGGTCTGTTACTTGGTGCTTTTCGGTCACAATCTGCATCGTGTAATTTTTTTCACTCAATCCAAGAGCAATCCCTGCAATCAATTCGGCATAGTAAGGCTCTACAATCTCCATCTCCTCTAGAATGATAACTTGAACTGTCAATGTCCGTTGTTGAGCAAGGGCTTTTGCTACAACATTTGGTTGATAGTCTAACTCTTTCATCGCTAATTGGACCAGTTGTTTTAACTCTTCTGTGACAAGTTCCGGATGATTCAGAACCCTAGAAACAGTCATCTTTGAAACATTGGCCCTTTTCGCCACATCCGCCAACGTCGTCATATTTCTCCCCTTTAGATTTCAAAGCCATAAAGTGCAAACGTTTTCTTAGTGTTATTATATACTATTGACCACTAAAAAGTAAAGCCCTTTCAATATATATTTATTAAAAATAAGTAAGATTTGTACACAAAAACTACCCCCTTGGATTTAACCATATTCGGTCGCACCCATGGAGGTAGTTTTATCTTGTGTCATTAGTTTTATACTTTGTGATGATACGAGAATATCGTACTCTGAAAAGGAGACTTTTTGTTTAACTTCATTACTAGTTTATCCTAACGTTTCGTACCGATTGTCGGTAGAATTTTGAATTCGAGACAAGAATTGTTGAATTCGGGTTTCTTTTGGTTGATTTATTATATCTTCTGGCGAACCTTCTATGACTATTTGACCGCCTTCCATAAAAACCACTCTATCCGCGACTTCACGTGCAAAACCAATCTCATGAGTCACAATGATCATTGTCATACCCTCCTTAGCCAATTGGATCATCACTTCTAATACTTCACCAATTAGTTCTGGATCCAATGCAGAGGTAGGTTCATCAAAATAGATTACTTCTGGACTCGTGGCAATTGCTCTAGCAATACCAACTCTTTGCTGTTGACCACCTGATAATTGACTTGGATAAAAGTCATATTTATCAGATAGCCCGACCTTGTCTAGAGCTGCCATACCAATTTGTTCAGCATCTTTCTTAACCATTTTTCTAGCTATGATCAGACCTTCTGTAACATTTTGTAGAGCAGTCTTATTAACAAATAAGTTATAGTTTTGAAAGACATAAGATGTTCTCTTTCGGATGGACGCAATCTCTTTTTGACTAATGTTAGTCAGATCATAATTTTCGTCATCAAAGAATAAGCGCCCCATATCAACCGACTCTAGAAAATTCAAAGAACGAAGAAGAGTTGTTTTGCCAGATCCAGATGGTCCTAAAATGACAACAACTTCCCCTGAACTGACCTGTAAATCAACACCTTTTAAAATCTGTTGCCCGTTAAAAGCTATTTCAATTCCACTTGCTTGAATCATTTAGACCTCCTAATAGACTGCTAACTTCTTTTCACCATAAGTTTGTAGTTTTGTCAAAATGGTTGAAAAAAGTAAATAGATAAGACCAACCTCACAATAGAGAGCAAATGGTTCATATGTTCTAGCAGCAATTTGTTGGGTTGTCATAAACATTTCCAAGACAGTAATATTTGCTGCTAGGGAAGTATCTTTTACTAGACTGATTAATGTGTTGGATAAAGGTGGAAAAGCCACACGAATTGCTTGAGGAAGAATGATTCTACGCATTATTTGAGAAAAACTCATCCCAACAGTATATCCAGCTTCCATTTGTCCTTTGGGTACTGACTCTATTGATGCACGAATGGTTTCCGCAGCATAAGCACCTGTGTTTACTGAAAAAACTAAAACTGCTGAAGGAAAGGCATCTAATACAACACCTAAACTTGGTAACCCGTAAAAAATTACATAAAGTTGAACCAAAAGTGGTGTCCCTCGTACAATCCAAATATAGAATCGGGCTAATTGTTTGAGGATAGAAATGTTAGCAATTTGTACCATAGCTGTTCCAATGGCAATGATAAGCCCGAAGACAAAAGAAAGTATAGTTAGGGGAATTGTCACAAGCAGACCTGGTATAAGTATTTGTAAAAATGAGTCAATCAACAATTGCAACAATCTAGATGTCATGGTATCTCCTATTTACTTAGCTTGTGATACATCTTCTCCGAAGTATCTATTTGAAATTTCTGTCAATTTCCCTTCACTAGAAAGTTCGGCCAAAGCAGCATCAATCGCTTCCACCAATTCGTCTTCCCCCTTAACAACTGGAAAGGCTGTCTCAGAAACATCTTGTGACAAAGTTGCAACTTGAATAGGAGCATCTGGATGTTGTTTGATGTAGTCTAAGAAAACTAGGTTATCATTCAAGGTTGCGTCTACACGACCAGCTGTCAAGAGTTCAATAGCTTGTGCAAAACCATCTACACCCACAACTTCTGCTCCATTTTCACGTGCTAAATCAGCCCAGTTACTAGTTAGGCTATTTGCCGACTTCTTACCGGATAAATCCGAAAAATCTTTAATTTCACTATTCCCCTGCTTGGTAATCAACGCTCCATAAATATAGGTATATGGGTTTGAAAAAATATATTTTTCTTTTCGCTCATCTGTTATTCCAACTTGGTTAGCGATAGTATCAAAACGAGCTGCGTCTAAACCCGCAATCATTGAATCCCATTCTGTTTCAACAAATTCTACCTTTACTCCTAGTTTTTCAGCAACAGCTTCTGCTACCTCAACATCGTAACCAACTAATTCTCCACTTTCATCATGGTAAGAATACGGAGCATAGGCACCTTCTGTACCGATTTGAATAACACCTTCTTTTTGTATTTGTTCCAAAAGTGTCTGATTTGAATCACCTTTTGAACTAATAGAATCTGATTCCCCACAGGCAGCTAAGATAAATGCTGATAGTACTAAAGTTGTGAAAATTGTCATTTTTTTCATATTTGTTAATCTCCTATTTCTTTGCTTGTTCAAATGCTTGTTCTAAATCATTTTGTAAATCTTGAACCGACTCAATTCCAACAGCTAAACGTAGTAAATTCTCTTTTATCCCAATTGCCTCTTGTAATTCTCTATCATAGGATTCATGAGTCATAGAGGCAGGTAGGCTAATCAAGGACTCAACCCCACCTAGGCTAACTGCAAAACCAAAAATTTTCAACGATTTTATAAAAGCACTTAAGTCATATTTATTTTGATTCACCAAAATGGAAAGGACTCCTCCATGACCTTTTGATTGCTTCAGTTGAAGGGAATACCCGGGATTACTCTTTAATCCTGTATAAAAAACTGTTACTCCCTCTTTCGATTCTAAATATTTGGCTATAGCATTGGCATTCTCCTCGTGACGTTCCATTCGAAGAGCCAAAGTCTTAATTCCTCGTGATAAGAGAAAACTATCAAACGGGCTAAGAATTGCACCTAATAATTTATGCACTAACTTAATACGCGGATAAAGATCTTCTCTGTTTGTTACCACTAATCCTGCCAAAATATCAGAATGTCCTGCATAATATTTAGTCGCAGAATAAACAACTATATCAGCACCAAAATCAAGTGGTTTTTGGAGATAAGAAGTCATAAAGGTATTATCCACAATAACTAGCAGTCCCGCTGCTTTAGCTGCTCTAATTACATTTTTCAAATCCGTTACTCCTAAGAGAGGATTTGTTGGAGTTTCAATAAAAACGGCCTTTATAGTGTCATCTAATTTTGAGAAATCATAATCATTAAAGTCAGCTACTAGCTCATAGTACAAGTTCCGAGAGGCAAATAATTCTGTAATAAATTGCCACGTCCCTCCATATACATTATCAGAAACTAAAATTTTATCACCACTATTCAACAGCTCAAATGCAATGGCGGTCGCAGCCATGCCTGTAGAAGTTGCAAAAACGTACTTGGCTTCTTCCAAGTCAGCTATTTGCTTCTCCAAAGCAGAACGAGTTGGGTTGGCACTTCGACTATAAACGAATTCACCAAATTCATTTATATTTTCCTGTAAGAACGTTGAGGAAAGGTAAATCGGATAAGTTACAGCTCCTTTACTACTATCATCAACTTGTCCATGTATTGCTCTCGTACTAAATTCCATACCTCATCTCCTTTTGTAGTATTTACACCCTAATTATTTATTTGACAATGATTTCTCACCTTCCTTCAATTATTATTCACGCATTTCCTAATTTATAAAAAAGTAAGTACAATAAAACTGTCATGAAACATATGTTACCATGAAGCCAAACATCCGCCTAATATATTTTTTTTATCACAATGATTAACTTTTTTTATGTAAATCAATTTGATCTACTAGTCTCTTAAAATACCTATTTTCTCCTAAAAATTAATCAATGGCAAAAAAAGTAAAGTTAAAGTAAAAAATTTCAAATGTTCTACTTTAACTTTACTTTTTTATTTTGATATAACGAACATGCGTAAACTTTATTACACTAATTTAATCTTGCAGTCTCACACCCCAGCAGGGGGATAAATATAACTTACCGTTCCCTCACTGGTTTTTGTCGGATCAAAGGAACCTCGAATATTACTTGGATAATAGGATCCATTATAGTTTGACTCAGTGACTTGAATTTGACCATCGGTAGCCACATCTGTCACATAGGCAACATGCCCGTAGCCACCATTTTCATCTGTCCAGACTGTAATTGCGCCAACTTTTGGTATTGTTCCAACTTCATAGCCTAAGGAAGCTGCACTGGTTGTCCAATCTCCGGCGTTTCCCCAATAGTTCCCAACCCATGGTGCCATTTCTTTTGCTCCCCATGTACATTGACCTGCTGGGTAAGTATTGGATGTATATTCAACCGTCACCTCTGAAACCATATTTGTAGACAATGCTGCTTCTTCAGCTCTTTTTTTCGCTGCAGCTTTTGTTGCTAAAGCCTGCTTTTTTAATATTTCTAACGAAGGTCTATCATTTACAGTTAGGTCATCCGCAAGAATAGTGGATGTTCCCGTCCAAAACAGATTTCCCATAAACAGAGCAAATATCCCTAATTTAAGATATCTTTTGATAATTTGGTGGTTCATATTATTTGATTCCTTTAAGTTAAGTTTTTTCACCTAATCCATCCTATAGGACAATTCTTGCATAGAGCTTGAAATAACGTAACAAATATTACAGATAGGTTGCAAATACTTAACAATTGTTTTTTTCTCATGCTATAATTAAGAAAAAGTCAGGAGTAAACCTATGAAAAGCATCGTTTTAATACACGGTACCTGGTGTAATGGCACATTCTGGGGAGACTTTGCTAGTCAGTTAGAAAAAACTGGCTTACAGATTCATACCCCTAGTTTACGCTATCACGATTTACCCTATGAAGAAGGGATCAAAAAAGTCGGTGACGTTAGTTTGACAGACTACATGGATGACTTGGTATCCTTAGTCGAAAGTCTAGAAGAGCCACCTTTACTTCTGGGTCACTCACTTGGATGTCTCTTAGCCCAAATGGTTGCGGAACGTACCCCTGTTGCTGGCATGATTCTCATGGGCCCTGCCCCAACTGCCGATATCTTCGCTCTTTATCCAACCATGCTTGCCAGTTTCTTACCCCATTTTCTTCGCTGGGGATTTTGGAGAAAGCCTATTCCACCTTATAAAAAAGCCTTCTTTTCTTACTGCCTCAATGCACAGGATCCTAGTATAAAAGAAAAGCTCTATCAAAACCTCGTCCCTGACTCAGGCAAGGTTTACACACAAATGGCCTTTCCATTCCTAGATAAAAGCAGAGCAAGCTATGTGGACTTTCGTAACATTACCGGACCTGTCTTAGTCATCACAGGAAGTGAGGACAAAATGACTGTCTCTGCCATCGCCAGAAAAACAGCACATAATTACAAAGATTCTGTTCTAGTCTCACTAACAGGGGCCGATCATATGTACCCAACTGGAAAATTTCAAGGTAAAACCCTTTCTGTTATTCGAGCATGGTTGGAAGAACAGGAATTTATCTAATACTCTTCTAACATCTAAAATATCCGTTGTTAAGAGTCTCGGTGAATAAAAAGCACCAATGGCGCTTTTCAGCCTGTTACTTTGAAATGAGAAAGTGACAAAGTTCTATCTTCGGCTTAATGATGCGAACACAGTTCACTTTATTTTCAGCCTTCAATATTTCCCAAATAGTTGAAGCTAGGCTACTGTTGATTTTTATTGAGTATAAATACAAAAACGACCTCCACATGGAAGTCGTTTCTTGTTATTTACATTTATTTCGCCAGGATATTCACTAGTTTGGTTATTTCACAACAATATTAACCAATTTGTTTACAACCGTAATCACCTTCACCACTGTTTGCCCAGCGATTTCAGCTTGGACTTTTTCGTCTGCAAGGGCAACTTTTTCAAGTTCATCTGATGCTAAGTCTTTGGCTACAGTCAAGCGAGCTTTTACTTTGCCTTTGATTTGGACAACGATTTCCACTTCGCTTTCTACCAGTTTACTTTCGTCATATGTTGGCCATGCGACATAGCTAATTGATTGGCCTGTATTTGCAAGACCCTGCCAGAGTTCTTCTGCCAAGTGTGGTGCAAATGGGGCGATTAATTGGACAAATCCTTTGGCGTAGTCAACATAAAGCTTGTCTTCTTTGTTGGCTGCGTTGACAAAAATCATGAGCTGGGCGATAGCCGTGTTGAATTTCAGGTCTTCAATATGCTCTGTCACTGTCTTCACAGTTTCATTGTAAACTTTATCAAGCGCTCCGCTATTGTCCGCCACAATCTCCTTGGTGGTTAAGAGGCGATAGACACGGTCAAGGAACTTACGGCTACCTTCGAGACCCTCTTCTGACCAGGCGATTGACGCATCAAGTGGGCCCATGAACATTTCATAAACACGAAGAGTATCTGCACCGAACTGCTCGACCACATCATCTGGGTTAACCACGTTCTTAAGAGATTTAGACATCTTAGCAGGTGCCTGCTCCAACTCTTCACCAGTTTCGATGTGGAAGAAGGACCCATCGCGCTTCTCCACCTTGTCAGTCGCAACAAGGGCACCACGGCTGTCACGGTAGCTAGTCCCCAAAATCATCCCTTGGTTAAAGAGTTTTTGGAAGGGCTCTTTGGTAGGTACAACACCGATGTCATAGAGGAACTTGTGCCAGAAGCGAGCGTAGAGCAGGTGAAGGACTGCGTGCTCGGCACCACCGATGTAGATATCCACTGGCAACCAAGCCTTGAGAAGCTCTTCGTCTGCCAATTTCTCATCATTGTGCGGGTCAATATAGCGCAGGTAGTACCAGCTAGAACCCGCCCATTGTGGCATAGTGTTGGTTTCACGGCGACCTTTTACGCCGTCTTCACGCACGACTTCCAACCAGTCTGTCAGGTTGGCCAGCGGCGATTCCCCTGTACCCGAAGGCTTGATGTCTAAGGTTTTTGGCAATACCAGAGGTAACTCATTTTCTGGGACTGCTGTGGAAGTACCGTCTTCCCAGTGGATGATTGGAATTGGCTCACCCCAATAACGTTGACGGCTGAAGAGCCAGTCACGGAGGCGGTAAGAAATTTTTTCTTGACCAACACCATTTTCTTCCAACCAAGCCACCATTTTAGCAATGGCATCAGCCTTGTTGAGACCATCTAAGAAGTCTGAATTAATGTGAAGACCATCTTCTGTGAAAGGTGCTTCATCTACATTGCCACCTTCCAAAACTGGAATGATGTCCAAACCAAACTGTTTGGCAAAGTCCCAGTCACGCTCATCGTGGGCAGGAACCGCCATGATGGCACCTGTTCCGTAGCTTGCCAGTACATAGTCGGCAATCCAGATTGGAATTTCTTTACCATTTACAGGGTTAATGGCGTAGGCACCAGTCCAAACACCTGTCTTGTCTTTAGCCAGGTCAGTACGAGCCAGGTCTGATTTGAGAGAGGCTTGGCGTTTGTACTCTGCCACGGCCTCTGCCTGCTCTGGTGAGGTAATGCTATCCACCAAGTCGTGCTCAGGAGCAAGGACTGCGTAGGTCGCACCAAAAAGAGTATCTGGACGGGTAGTAAAGACTGTGAAGTCCTTGTCTGTGTCCTTAATCTTGAAAGTCACATTGGCACCGGTTGACTTACCAATCCAGTTGCGCTGCATATCCTTGATTGACTCTGGCCAATCAACCTCTTCTAGATCATTGAGCAAGCGTTCTGCATAGGCAGTGATTTTCAACATCCATTGACGCATTGGCTTGCGAACAACTGGGTAGCCACCACGTTCAGACGTTCCGTCAGGAAGGACCTCTTCGTTGGCGATAGCTGTTCCCAATTCCTCTACCCAGTTGACAGGCACTTCTGCCTCGTAGGCTAGGCCTTTTTCATACAACTTAGTGAAAATCCACTGAGTCCACTTGTAGTAGTTGGGGTCTGTCGTATTAACCTCGCGGTCCCAGTCGTAAGAAAAGCCAAGGGCGTTAATCTGACGTTTGAAGTTGGCAATATTTTCCGCCGTAAAGTCAGCTGGGTCATTACCAGTATCCATGGCATATTGCTCAGCAGGCAGACCAAAGGCATCCCACCCCATTGGGTGAAGGACGTTGTAGCCTTGGGCACGCTTGTAACGGCTGAGAATGTCCGTCGCCGTATAGCCCTCAGGGTGACCAACGTGCAAGCCCGCACCAGACGGATAAGGGAACATGTCTAGCGCATAAAAATTCGGCTTATCCGCATCTGTTCCCGTCTTAAAAGTATGATTTTTTGCCCAAAATTCCTGCCATTTGGGCTCGATTTCCTTGTGATTGTAGAAGCTCATGTCATTTCTCCATGTCAATAAATTATCTTTACCATTATATCACGAAATAAGGAAAGAAAAAAGGCAGAAATCACGGGGGATTCCTGCTCATTACTCTTCATTTCCCAAATACCCCATCAATCCCGCCACAGCTTTCTCCCCGTCCGCCAGACCAAGCCCATAAATCTCGTCAAATTTGACTGGATTTTTTTCCAAACGTCCTATTTCGAGCGGCTTTTGAGGGCGGACTGCAAAAACCTGACCCTGATGTTCCAACTGGATAATCTTTTCAACCGTATCATTGTAATGCTGGTAACGTTTTGAAGCCACCGCCACAAACTTAGGATATTTCTTGTAAAGCAAGCGGTAGACCCGACCGCTAGAGGGCTTCTTGCGGTAATCAATGGGTTGTGTCAATATCACAATCAATTTGTCAAACCCCAGCCTTCTAGAAAAGTCCACAGGGATGGAGTCCGAAAGACCACCATCTAAGTATTTTTTACCATCAACTTCGACAATTTTTGAAACTAGAGGCAATGCTGAACTGGCGCGCAACAATTCCATTTGCTCAAAGACATGGTCAATTTTGTAATACTCAGGCAGACCGGTTTCGACATTGGTCACTGTCACATAGAAAGGCACGCCAGACTTGGCAAAGGCCTCTTGGTCAAACCTATCTAACTCCATTGGTACCTTGTAATAAGTAAAGTCTTTGTTGACCATATTTCCTGTTGTCAACCAGGATCTCAATCCCATATAATGCTTATCTTTAATAAAACGCTTATTATAGCGAATCGCTCTGCCTCTTTGTTTGGAAAGGAAATTAACGCCAAAAAGTGCTCCTGCGGAAACTGAAACGACCCCATCAACATGAATATCAGCATCTAAAAAAGCATCTAGAACACCCGCAGTATAAAGGCCTCGCATACCCCCACCCTCTAAAACTAGACCAACTTTCATCTGTAGCACCTCCTAAAATTACCTTCTATTGTAGCAAAAAATCCCGTCGAAACGAGATTTTTGCTATATGATATCCAATGAAACTTAACATCCGACTGGTTAATGCATGCACAGCTTAGGATCTGTTCTTTTTTCTATTTCAAAGGAATTAGCTGAAAAGAACCACTAGACCCTTTTACTTAGCAAATCGAATTACTAAGGTTCGATGTTGAGTGTTACAATGTTACCAAATAATCACACGGTCTTCTTTTGCACGCCACATGCCGTCGCCTTCTTGAACACCAAATGTTTCATGGAATTCATCGAAGTTTGGCAACTGGATGTTGGTGCGCAGATGACCTGGTGCATGGACATCCACACTTGCCAACATCTGCATGAACTCAGGACGGGCCTTCATTCGCCAGATACGAGCAAAGTTGGTGAAGAATTCCTCAGCGGAGAAGTCTTCTTCTGACTTGGCTGCTTCCAAGGCTGCTGCAATCCCACCAAGGTCGGCAATATTTTCTGACACAGTCAACTTACCATTGATTTTGGCACCATAAGAATCCTGACCTTCAAACTGGTCAATGACCTGCTGGGTACGAGCTTCAAAAGCCGCATAGTCTTCTTCTGTCCACCAGTTATTGAGACTACCATGCTCATCAAAGGAGGCACCGTTAGAGTCAAAGGCATGGGAAATCTCGTGGGCAATGACAGCACCAATACCGCCGTAGTTAGCTGATGAAGACTGTTCTAGCGAGTAGAAAGGCGCCTGCAAAATGGCTGCTGGAAAGACAATCAAGTTTTTCTGTGGGTTATAGTAGGCATTGACCATGTGAGCTGGCATGCCCCATTCCTTAATATCCACAGGCTTGTTCCACTTGCTCCAACTATGGGCAATGTCAATCTTGTTTAGTTCGATAGCATTTTCCACCAAGGACTTGCTTGGGTCAATAATCTTCTTATAATAACGCTCTGGCAAGGCATCTGGGTAACCAATGTAAGGCTTGATAACATTGAGTTTGACAATGGCTTTGTCACGCGTTTCCTGAGCCAACCAGTCTGCAGTTTCCAAACGAGACTTGTAGACCTCAATCATCTTGGCAACTTTTGCTTCCACATCGGCCTTGGCTTCTGGTGAGAATTTTTCTCCAGCATACCAAAGACCGAGGGCTTGGTCAAAGTAGCCTTGTGCCAGATTGTAGGCTGCTTTTTCTTGGTTTTGAGCCTGCGGTGTACCAGAAAGGGCACGGCTATAGGCTCCTGCTAGAATACGAATTTCATCCGACAGAAAGGCTGTATAAGCTCCTGCTGCTTTCAAAATCAAGGTCGCCTTCAAAAGCTCCCAATTATCCTCACTGTAAATGTCCTTAGCTGCTTGCCAGAAACGTTCCTCTGGAACGATAATCTTGTCTGGTGTTTGCCCCAAAATCGCTGTGAAGAAATCATCCAAAGGCAACTCTGGTACTAAGGCAGTAAAATCTGCCCACTCGTACGGGTGGTAAAGTTTGGCGTACTCAGAACCTTCTTCATTCGACAAGACATACTTGGCAACCTTGGCATCCAGTTCCAAACGCTTGTCCAGAAGGTCCTTGATCTCTTCATCTGAAAAACCAAACTTAGGTAAGAGGGCCTCTTGACTCTCTCTCCACGTTTTGAGCAATTCTGCTCCTTTTTCATGACCTTCTTCATAGTAGGTCGTATCTGGTAAGATAATACCTAATGAATCTGCCCAAAGAACATTTAATGTCGCATCCATAAAGTCAGGTGCCACATAAAAAGGCATGAGGTTTGGCTTGCCGGCCAACTCAAACTCTGCCAACTTGCTGGTAAATTCTTCGAAAGAGTTAAGAGCCTTGTACTCCGCAATCAATGCCTGAGCAGGCTCCGCTCCCAAACGGTCACGGGTTTCATAGTCGGCTGCTTGTTTGTGGAAAGCCACGAAGTTTTGCAAAACGCTATCTTCTGGGACATTTTCCCCTGTCAACCAAGCATTTGTCGTATCAATCATGAGCTTTTCAATCTCGTCCGCCAAATCAGAAAAGCCACCTGTTCTTGGCTTATCGTCTGGAATCACGGCTGTTTTTGCCCATTCGCCATTGACGTATTCGTAAAAATCATCTTGTAAACGTGTCATTCTATTCTCCTTTGTATTTCATAATGATTATGATAACAAAAAATTCTGACAATATCACTTATCAGATGACCGTGACCAAGTATTTTTTAGAATAATACTCGAGCAAACCACAAGAAGGCTGACAACGGCACAGGTCCCTGACATGGTTAAATCCAGTTGATTGGCCACTAAAAAACCAAGCACAACCGTTAGAATAGCGATACCTTGCCCTAAAAGAAGCAATTGCCAAAAGGATTTGACCCAACGTAGGGCAGCCATACTTGGTGCCACCAAGAAAACAATAACAGTCATCGAACCAATCGCTTCGAAGGCCAGAACAGTGGTTAAGGAAACTAGAATCAAAATAACCATTTCTAAAATCCTTGTTCGTAAGCCAGACAAACGAGCATGGTTGCTGTCAAATAGGTATACTTGTAAACAATGGTAAGCCCAAACAAAAAATAGAACAATAACCAACCAAGCCAAACTCGACTTGACCAGACTAACAGGGAGTGACCAGGCTAGAACATCCATACGATGGAGCGGAGCAAAAAGTACTTCCCCTTGCAAAACCATATCTACATCCAAATGAACATTGCGAGCAAAAAGAGAAATAAGCAAAACCGCCACCGCAAAAAAGAAAGAAAAAACCAGACCTGTTGCGGCATCATGCGCTATCTTTCGACTATGCAGACGGTCAATGGCAAGAACCGATAATAACCCAAACAGACTGGCACCAACTATTAGCAATGGCGAATCCAAACTATGACTAATAAAAAACCCCAGAACAATCCCAAGCAAGACAGAATGTGATAAAGCATCTGCCAGCATCGATTGATTTTTTACAACCAGTATTGATCCGAGCAAGCCACAAGAGCTAGCAATAACCATCAAAATAAGCAATACCTCAAACACGACCATTCTCCTTTCTGACATAGGTAACATACACAAATGCAGACAGGGTCAGACCTGTTAGACAGACGATAATAGTCGGTCCGGTCGACAAACCAGATACACTGGAGCTAATCCAGGTCCCTACGAAAGCCGACCCAATTGCAACGATTCCTGCCAGTAATAGACTCTTGTGATACGATTTTCCCAGCATCAAGCCAAAGACAGCTGGTGCAATCAAAAAACTACTCATCAAAATAGCTCCGACTAACTTTAATCCTACTGCAATTAGGCAAATCATCAAAAACATCGTCAACTGCTGCAAGTACTTTACACGAACACCAATAACCCTTGCAAAAGTTTGATCAAACAGATACAGCTTATAGTCTTGATAAAAGAAAGCAAACAATACCAAAGCCAATAGAGAAATAATTCCGATGAGTATCACATCATCCAGCTGAATAAAGGCTGCCTGTCCAAATAGATAGGTTTGCAATCCAGCCTGGGAAGCCCCTGCAAAGGCTTCATTTCCCTGAATAGCATTTTTCAAGACCATTCCCAAACCAAAGAAAGACGCAGACAGCAATGAAAGGGCATTGACTAGACTGTGACCACCTTTTCGACGTAGCCAATGGACAAGTGCATAAGAAAGGTAGCCTGACAACACTGCTCCTAAAAGCAAGTAAAGAGGTTGTCGCGACTGAAAAATCATGAAAGAGACAATCACTCCAGGATAAGAAGCATGCCCCAGAGCATCCCCAAGCAAACTCTGTTTAGTAAGAACAGATATACTTCCGATAGTACTGGCTGCCACAGCTAGGCTGACGGTCCCTAAAGCAACTGTCCAGAAAGAATACTCTTTGAAAACCTCAAACATGACTGCCTCCTTTGGCATTTCCTAGAAACAGCCCATTTCCTATGCCGTAAGTCGCCTGATAATTCTCGCTTGTCAAAGTCTCATCCATCGGACCAGAGTCAATCACATGCTTATGAAGCCAGACAAGGTGATCAAAGTAGGCATCCAGCGTCGTTAAGTCATGATGAATGACAATGGAAGTTTTCCCTTCACATTGGAACTCCTTGAGCATATCCATGATCATGATTTCTGTTGCCTGATCAATCCCTGCTAGAGGCTCATCCATAAGATACAATTCTGCTTCCTGTGCCAGAGCTCTGGCTAGAAAGACCCGCTGACGCTGCCCACCTGAAAGCTGATCAATCTGACGATGGCGTAAATCCGCAATTTTTAATCGTTCTAGAGCCTGCTCAACAATCTGTCTATCAGCCTTAGTCGGTCTTCTAAACATTCCCTTACTATGAGCGAAGCGTCCCATCAGAACAATTTCAAAGACTGTTGCAGGAAATTGCCAATTTACTTGACTGGATTGGGGAATATAGGCTACTTTTCGAGCAATCAACCTCTCTAGACCTGCCTCCTGACCAAGCATGCGAACCTGTCCTGTGTCTGGTTTTTCCAACCCCAAAATGACCTTGAATAGACTGGACTTACCAGCACCATTCGGTCCAACAAT
Source organism: Streptococcus sp. VTCC 12905 (assembly GCF_049893385.1). NCBI lineage: Bacteria > Bacillati > Bacillota > Bacilli > Lactobacillales > Streptococcaceae > Streptococcus > Streptococcus sp. VTCC 12905. Next base: position 128,681 of record NZ_JBMVJC010000003.1, read on the forward strand.
AGCCGTCCGACTCCCTCTGGGAATCACCAAATTGACATCTTCTAAAGCCATGGTCTGGCTGGCTGTATATGCTAAATTGACATCTTTTAATTCAATGATTGCTGACATATTTCCTCCCTTTGTTCTACCATCCATTCTACACTTGTAGGCGTAGTCAAATATTTTACTTTGCTATTTAAATATGATTCTCAAACCTTAGCTCCAATAGATATCGTACGGTTTACGTCTCCCATAACAATTTTATTTTAGATATTTAACCATCAATGTAACATTATGTTTGTACATGTCGATAAAGGTATCTCCATCCTCACCTTCTGGTGCCAAGGAATCTGAGAACAACTCCTTACCTTCACCAGTAACAACTTCAACCTGACCTCCTTTGGCTTTTACTGCTTCTTGTAATTTCTCCATGCGTTCTGGATTAGTTGTAGACTCTGTAAAGATAGCCTTGATATTATGGTCAATGATTAGGTTAACTGTCTCAATCATGTCACTATTAGCCACTTCGGAATCCGTGCTAATTCCCTGAGGCGCATATAGAGTGAAGTCATAACTAGCAGCAAAGTAATTAAAGGCATCATGTGGCGTTACCAAATAGCGACTTTCTTTTGGAATCACACTCAATTCTTTTTCAACCCAGGCATGCAAATCATCTAGCTGCGCTTGGTATTTTTCTGCATTTTGTCGAATCATCTCAGCTTTAGCAGGTAAGAGTTTTTGTAGTTCCTCTGAAGCTACAGCTGCAGCTGACTTGTACAAGGGAATTGAAAACCAAAAGTGCGGATCAACAATTTCTTCTCCATCCTCATCCATCGCATTCAAGTCTTTTGCATTAAAGTTTTTTGAAACAGCTATCCCGGTCTTCTCCAAAGCTTCAACCATTTTACCTTCAAAGTGCAAACCGTGGTAGAGAACAAGGTCAGCCTTTTGTAATTTTGATAAATCACTAGATTTGGCTACGTACAAATGAGGGTCTTCTCCTGCTGGAATCAGCAAATCACGTTCCACCTCATCACCCACCAACTGATAGACCATGTCATTGAGGAAGGAAGTAGTCACAGCCACCCTTGGCTTACTAGAGCCTTCTGTGGTTTGCGATGGACGACAAGCTCCTAACCCTATTAGGGACAATAGCAGAGCAAAACTGAACAGCATTTTCTTCATATAGGTTCTCCTTTTATTTTTGTTAAGCATGCTTAATTTAATTATTAGATTAAGTTAAATTATTGGTTTTGTCAACTGTTTTTATAAATTTTTGTTATAATATTCTTAACTAGAAAGCGAGTTCTCATGACACCAAACAAAGAAGATTATCTAAAATGTATTTATGAACTGGGTCAATTAGACCAAAAAATTACCAATAAACTCATCGCAGAGAAGATGGCCTTCTCCGCACCAGCCGTTTCCGAAATGCTCAAAAAAATGGTAGCCGAAGAGCTCATTTCTAAGGATGCCAAGGCAGGTTATCTCCTCAGCCAAACCGCCCTTGAAATGGTATCTAGCCTCTACCGCAAGCACCGTCTGATTGAAGTCTTTCTGGTGGAACAACTCGGCTATTCTCCAGAGGAAGTCCATGAGGAAGCTGAGATTCTAGAACACACCGTTTCAGATCACTTTATCAATCGCCTAGACCTACTACTGGAACAGCCCCAAACTTGTCCTCACGGTGGAAGCATTCCTCGAGAAGGTCAACCACTCATCGAACGCTACCAGACACGACTCTCCCAACTCACTGAAACTGGATACTACCAACTTGTCCGTATACACGACTTTTATCAGCTCCTCCAGTACTTAGAACAACATGATTTAGCTGTCGGAGATCAGCTGGTTGTAACAGATTTTGATAGTTTTGCCCAAACGATTACTATTCAGTACAAGGGCAAAGAACTCGCAGTACCCACCACTATTGCTCAACAATTATACATAGAAAAAACCAATCGCCCAAATTAAACTGATATACTCCCCTTATAGTGGACAGTGAAAAAATAAAAATTTTCACTAGAAACTATAAGGGGAGTTTTATTATGTCCAAAAGAAGTCCAAAATCTGTATCTGAGAAACTAGAAATTGTTCTACTTCACTTGGAAGAAGGGAAATCACTTAGTTGGTTAACTAGAAACCAAGGTATTTCTAAAGACACCCTATCGAACTGGGTTCGGAAGTACAAAGAAGCTGGTGTTGAGGGGCTAGAGGAAAGCCGTCAATGGAAGAAGTATAGTAAGGAACTAAAGGAACAAGCTGTTTCCGACTATCTTAATGGCTTGGGAAATCTCAAAAATCTGACCAAAAAATATGGAATTTCTGACCCTTATGTTCTCAGATCATGGATAAAAAGTTATACTAGTGGTAAAGAACTGAAAGCTACTAGTAAAGGAATGAGACGCATGAAACAAGGACGCAAG